>JASHRE010000347.1 GCA_030037515.1 Candidatus Sulfotelmatobacter sp. | reverse complement strand
GGGTGGCATGGCGCGAAGTCCGAGGCGAAAACTGGTTGGGCCGGAGTGCATCGAGCAATTTTCCGTTATGCGGGTATCTTCCGCGTGCTGCACGACGGGAAAATTCAATTCGGCTCCGAGGCGCAGCGCCATGCGCATAGTGTCATCTTCGAGAATGGGCTTGCCGTCGTCGGTGACGGCGACAGCTCCGGCACGCTGCACAGCGGCGAAATCGGTGAGTGTTCCACCACGGCTGCCGCGGGTGGCGGCGGCGATGGGAAAAACGTTGACCATAGCGCCACGGTCCGGATTGCGCAGCCATGTAACCCATTCCGGAGTGTCAACGACCGGCGCAGTATTGGGCATGGTACAGACGGAGGTGAACCCCCCGGCAGCGGCTGCGGCGGTGCCCGTGGCAATTGTTTCCTTGTAGCTTTGTCCGGGCTCGCGCAGGTGAACGTGAAGATCGATGAAGCCCGGCGCGACGATCAGTCCGCGGGCGTCGAATTTCTCGTCGGCGCCGTGGCCAATCTTTCCCGGCTCGGCAATCTCAGCCACGCGGCCATCGCGTAAGAGAAGATCCATCGGCGCATTAATCTTGGCCGCGGGATCGATGAGATAGCCGCCTTTGACTAGGAGACTGCGTGCGTCACGATTTTGCGCCTTGGCAGCTGGCATTTCGCAAGTTCGCAATTAGCACTCCGCATTCAGCACTCGTGTTCCGATGAACCGACTATTTTGGCCGTGTTTCAACTCGAAGCCGGACCTTGCCACCATCAGGAAACGTACTCATATAGGTCTACGATCACGAGATTGTCGGGCATCGTCGCACGTTGCTTACAGACCCAAGGGATCTTGCTTCCTACGCAGTAACCTTTCTTGGGGACGAAAGCTTTTTGGGCCGCTTTCTTGCCCTCGTCAATCAAGAACCGTTCATTCTGCTTACGGGTTCTTCTGCCACTTTGAAATTCAGTTTCCGACTCGGCAATCCGCCCGATCTTGCCGCCGCTAACGTCAAGGCCGGCGATGAACGATTCCGAGGGCGCTGTTCAGAAACAGGTCTCCGAATGCGTTGGTCGCCAACAGACCAGGATGCTTCATTAGGGGCCACTTCCATTTGCCCCGCGGCCTCGCGTCGGAAATCCCGTCAACCTCAAAACACGGATACATTTCGGCTTCCTGACCGATCCGCGCACATTCGCGAAGTTGGCGTCATTTTCCTCTGCTCAACGCGCGCGCCAGGATTGCCATCCTGGTCGGGACGCCGTTGTGGACTTCGTCCACAATGACAGATTGCGGGCCGTCGGCGACTTCGGCCGTCAGTTCCAGCCCGCGGATGATCGGTCCGGGATGCATCACGATGGCGTCACGCCTGGCAAGCTTCAGGCGCGCCGTCGTCATCTGATAGCGCGCGATGTAATCTTGCAAGCGGATTTTCTGCCCGGCCAGACGTTCTTTCTGCACGCGCAGCAGCATGATGACATCGGTTCCGCGCAGGGCGTCTTCGAGGTGTCGGGTAACGCGCAGCCCCGGCGCGAGCGTGGCGGCGACGTCAGGCACGAATTCCGGCGGCCCGCAAAGCGCGATGTTGGCGCCAAATTTTGAGAGAAGGTGGCACGAGCTGCGGGCCACGCGGCTATGAAGGATATCGCCTATGATCGAGACGCGTAGTCCCGTGAACGACTTTTTGTGTTTGAGAATCGTGAGTGCGTCCAGCAAAGCCTGCGACGGATGCTCGTGCATGCCATCGCCCGCGTTGATTATGGGAATCTCAAGATGGCTTGCCATCAGGTGGGGCGCTCCGGCCGAAGGATGGCGCATCACGATGCAATCGGCGCCGACGGCGCGCAGGGTATAGCCGGTATCGAGAACCGATTCGCCTTTTTCGATGCTGGAACCGGACGACTGCACCAGCACGGTCATCGCGCCAAGAGACTTCGCGGCCACTTCGAACGACGAGCGCGTGCGCGTGGAGGCTTCGTAAAAGAGAAGAATGACCCGCTTGCCGCGCAGCAAGGGACGCGGTCTCTGCGGATTCATGCGGCGGGCCAGCGCGAGCAACCCCAGAATCTCTTTCGCACCGAGATGTTCAATCCCAAGCAAAGAACCGCGTGCGGGAGCGTTCATGGAATAATCGGGCAAACCCGGCATCATACGCGCCCAGTGCGCGCTGCCGCAAGAGCCTGCACACTATACGCCAACCGTTCTAGATCTGGAGACTGTTGCTTCCAATCGATCCGAAGGCGTCACGAAGGGAACTAATTCCGGTTGTCTCGTCCCAGCAGTGCCGCACCCAGCGTCCCGCCGATCACCGCGAGAGCGATTGCCGCGCAGAGAGCGAAAGTGATGCCAAAAACCATCAGGAATTCGAGCCCGGCGGGGGTCTTCAACCGGCTGAAGATGGCCAGCACCTGTGGATCGGTGGTTTGCGACGCCGCCTGGTCGATCCTTTTCAACAGCTCCTGTTGGATCTCCGGCCCCTTGTGCCAGAAGAGCACGGCCATGGTTTGGAGGATCGAGGAAATGGCGAACCAGAGCAGCCCGCTTAGTGCACCTAGGCGAGCGCCGGTTGCCGGTCTGATCGCGCCTCCGCGCCAGCGGTGTCGATAAAATGCAACTGCCAGGAATCCCACGCTCAGCATGGCCACGAACGGGTTGAGCCCCAGCGACATCAGCAGAGAGGCGACGACTGCGGATAGGATGCAAGGGCGGAACGCTGAAGACCACGCCACCGGAACTGCCACGGTTGCACTAGCCTGAGAACCGGGCATAGCCGACGCAGGCTCGGTCGCGAATACAGGTTGCACGGGAGGTTCTGCGACAATCACGCGAATTTGCGGCGCCGAGCAGTGTGGGCAGAACGGTATTCCTTCTTCCACTCTCTGGCCGCATTTATGACAGGCTTGATCCATACAAGGGGATGCGTTTCTCTTGAAAGTACCGCAGCGATGGGACGAAGGCAAGGATGTGTAGCGAAAGATCCCCGTGCTTACGGGATTTTCTGCGCGCCGTATCCCTCCCCAGCCGGTAAAAGCGCGACCCTTCGGGATGACACATTAAGGCAGTGGTTCACGCCTGACTAGGGCGCAACCTCGGACCATCCCGCGCTCGCACGGTCGCAGCTAGATTTCGTCGCCCTTCCGGCCATAGAGGTAAACCAGCGAGAAACTGGATCCGCTGGACTGGCGCGGCTCGATGGCAACAATGTGCTGATTGTTCTCGGTGCCAACCTTCAGTTCCGTGACCGGGCCGGAGTTCTGGTCGCA
>JASHRE010000346.1 GCA_030037515.1 Candidatus Sulfotelmatobacter sp. | reverse complement strand
GCAGGAATTCGAGATTGAACCCGGCTTTACCCACGAGATCTGCGGGCAACGGATGATCGAGCTGAACGGCAACCCGCAGACCGCCCGCTTCGGGCCGAAGCGCGATGTGGTAACTCAGGTTCTGCTTCGGGTAGGTGCAGGAAGCGACGATCGAGTTCGGCTCGGGGGCGGGAGTGCGCTGGTGGAATTCGGGAATTGGATCCCATTGCGCCGGAGTCGGAGACAGGCGAACGTCCCCGTTTGTGGCGATGCGCCGGCCGTGAAGAATGATCTCCATGCCGCTCATTTTCTGATCGCCGAAGACAGGGTGATAGGAATTGTGAAACAGAAGAATGCTGAGGCCGTGGGTTTCAAGGGCGCCGTCGGCCGTGAGCTGAAGCGAAGCCGTGACTCTCGGCGGTGACCCTTCCGCCGGCGTGGCTTTCGGCTTGTTTTCGGACGGGAGGTACCGGCTGGCGAAGGTCAGGAATGTTGGCCAGTTTGGCCCGGCGGTATGACCATCGCTGTGCTGGCGGAACCCGAGGTCGCCGCTGACCAGCGCGGTTTCGATGGGCGGAAGTTCTGTCGTTCCTAAATCTTTTTTGCCGAGCAAGCGATAGACCGGGCCGGCGCCGGCGGCACCGAGAAACATTCCTTTGGCGTCAACCCAACCGCCTTCGACTTGCTGCGAGCCGCTGCTGATGAAGACAGGACGAGGCGCACAGAGCGCGATGAGTTCATGGGCATCGACGGGCAAGTCATCGACGGTCAGCGGGCCGGCATATTTCAAAAAATTTCCGGCGAACCAATGATACTCGGAACTGGAGGCGAGGTTCTCCACCTGTTCGCCAAAATTGCGGCGCAGGATTTTGGCTCCGCCCGCACCTGACGACGCAATGAAGCCGATGGCAAATCGCGGATCGTACGCCATCGCGACCAGGGCGGCCTTGCCATAACGCGACAAGCCTTCGATGCCGACGTGTTTGGCATCGACGTCTTTGTCGGTCTCGAAGTAATCGAGCGCGCGGCTTGCACCCCAGGCCCATGCGCGCAGAGTACCCCAGTCGTCGAGTTTGCGTGTCTGGCCGCGATTGGTCAGGCCGATGATGCCCTGGGTGAGGCCTTCACCGCTGTCGGCTTGGATGCTGGTCGCGATGAGCGTGGCGTAGCCCCATCCCTTGGCTGCAAGTTGCTGTTGCCAGCTTGGACCGCTTGATTGCAGTTGCGGGAACCGCTTCATGAGCGCCGCGAGCACCTCGGGACTGAGGGTGAACTCCACAATGACGGGCACGGGTCCCTTTGCGTTCAGGGGAGTGCTCAGGCTCAACTGCATGTCGACCGTGACTGCCGGATAGGCAGAGTTGTCGACATGGCCAATGAGCTGTTTGGTGAGGACGGGAACGTCTCCAGCCATTTCACGCTTCGTGCTCTTTACTTCCCAATTCACTTTCGGAGCGCCGACGGGAACGCGGCCGTAGACTTCGCGATCGAATTCTTCCCCGATTTGTGGGCGGCGTTCGGTCCACCATCCAGCGGCGGTGGTGACCCGCTTTCCGTCATTGAGCCGCAAGGGATCGGGCAAGGCGTAGGAACGAACTTTGGATTCGTCAAAGTTGGCGGCATTGGGCGACTTCGGATCGCCGTCCGGTCCGCGCCGCAGAGATTGGATGTGCAGCAAATCCATGATGCGTTGATGGTCTTGCTCGGCGGTTAGTGTGGGAGTTCCTTGTTGGCCGTGAAGGCCGGGGGAGATGGCTAGAATCAGCGCTAGCGGGACAGAGCCGCAAGCTGCGATGCTCCGCCAAACGGCCGAGGGCGGCTGTCTCCGGATGGGCAGTGCGGCGCGCCGCAATGCTGCCATAAGAAAATCAGATGCGCTCGAAATAAGTTTAAGCGGGATGCTCGGGATCAAATCGCTCTGGGCCAAGTGAAAGCCGACGCTCATTTACCGTTTGGTTGCTCACTGATCGAACGATACGCAGATTGTAGCCCAGCAAGCGATCTATTAAAGCTTCCCGCCTTCCGGACTCGCCCTGGTTGTTACAGCTGAAAGCGAAACCGGAAATTGAATCGTCTGTGTCATTCAACGCGAAAGACACCGGAGCAGGTTATTGCGCGGGGGCTACTTCCGACCGACAGGGTTGCCACGACTTTCTTGTTGGCGATCGCGATGATTGAGACGGTGCCATCGGCCGAGTTTGTGACGTATGCATAGAAGCCGTCAGGTGTGATGATCATCTCCTCGGGAGAGCTGCCGACCGAGATTGTACTCGCCACTCTGTTACTCGCAACGTCGATAACGAAGATTTTTCCGTCTGGTCTTTCTCCACGGCACACGACATACGCGAACCTCCCGTCCGGCGTGATCGCAACATCATTGGGGTAGCAGTTTACCGCCCCACCTCCAACACCTATGTTTGCCACAACCGATTTACCGGAAAGCACTGCTACGTTGTGGTTGCTTTTGTCAGCTACATAGACGAATTTTCCATCTGGTGTGACAACAGCCGACGTGGCAGTGTCATCGCCAGTGGGCGTCCCAATCCCGATAGTAGCGATGACCGTCTTTGTGGACGTGTCTATTTCTGAGATCGTGTCGTCGCCGGCGTTTGCCACATACGCGGTTGAACCGTCAGGAGAAAATGCAACCGCCCGCGGATCTGTTCCGACCCGTACCGTCCCGACCACTTGGTTCGTCCTCGTGTTAACGATGGAGACCAGGTCAGCACTGGCATTGGCGATGTACAACAATTTTCCGTTTGGGGAAAGCTTCAGGCCCAGAGGGCCGAGCTCAACTGAGATCGTGCCAACGGTCTTTCCCGTCGAATCATTAATGTAGGAAACGCTGTTTTCAGATTGGTTTGAAGCATAGAGATTGCCACCGTTGTTAACCGTGACAGCCAATCCTTGCGCAGGGAAGCCTAAAGGAAAAGTTCGTACCTCATTTTTGCCATTTTCGCTTAGTACGGAAACTGAGTCTGTACCGGCCACGTAAATCATGGATGCAGATTGACCACTTGCAGCAGGGCAACATATAGCGAGGGCAAGCCCTAAAGCCAAACTAGTCGTGAGCATCATAAGCGATATCTCCTTCTCCTTGGCTGTTTGCTTCATCCATTCCTGTGACCTGGTTGGCAGACGGCGCCTGGTCGCAAGCGAAACACTTCCATGAGCTTTCAGCGATCGGCGGTCAGCGATCAGCTGGCCACAGCACAAAGCCCAGCTCTGATCGGATCCCCGAAGCGGAACCGACTTTTGACTTCAAGTTTAATCTCCAGCCAGAGCGCGCAGGCGCTCAGCGGCGCTTTCGGCTGTGATATCACGCTGCGGCGTGCCCAGCATTTCGAATCCGACCATAAATTTGCGGACGGTCGCGGAACGGAGCAGCGGCGGATAAAAATGCGCATGGAAGTGCCACTCGGGATGGTCGACACCGTCGGTCGGCGATTGATGAAATCCCATCGTGTAAGGAAAGGGAACCGCGAACAGCTTGTCGTATGTGGAAATGACTTGTTTCAGCATCGCGCTCAGCTGACGCGAATCGTCGGAAGTGAACTCGTTCATGCTGCCGATGTGAGCGCGGCTGCAGACGAGAGTCTCGAACGGCCAGACAGCCCAGAAGGGAACTACCGCGAGAAAGCGTGGGTTTTCTGCAACGATGCGGACTTTATGACGCCGCTCCAATTCAATGTAGTCGCATAGCAGACAACAATTACGGCTGCTGAAATACGCGGATTGCGCTGCGAATTCTTTGGACGGTTCCTGCGGAACGGAGTAAGTGCCCCAGATCTGGCAATGCGGATGCGGATTGCTAGCGCCCATCATCGCGCCGCGATTCTCGAAAATCTGCACATGGTTGACCCAATCAATGCTGCCCAGTTCGCGGAATTGCTGTTGCCAGGTTTGGACCACGGTTTGAATTTCCGCGGCGGCCATGGTGGCCAGCGTGCGGTTATGTTTTGGAGAAAAGCACAAGACGCGGCAGATGCCGGGTTCTGATTCGGCGACCATCAACCCGCTGGCGTCGAGATCGACGCGCTCATTTGGGACGCCGGGTTTCAGCGCCGCGAAATCATTGTCGAAGACGAATGTTGATGAGTATCTGGGATTGCGCACTCCGCCGGCACGCTCATTGCCTGGACAAAGATAACAATTGGGATCGTACTCGGGCTCAGCCGGACCAGGCACTGGCGCAACATCGCCCTGCCAGGGACGCTTGGTGCGGTGAGGAGAAACGAGCACCCACTCGTCGGTGAGCGGATTGAGTCTGCGATGCGGATCTGCGGTAAGATTCAACGTTCAGGCCTCGCCGCATTTTACGATTATTTGCGCCGTCTACCAGCGACGGTTGGAATTTTCCACTTCCGGCAAGAGCGGGCCGAGGTGGGGCGCCCCAATTCTTCCATGCCCCGGCAAAGCGGACAGAAGTATCGCCCGGGAAGTTACGGGCGGACGTAGTTGCTCATCGAGCGCAAACAGCCACAAAAATATATGACTGCCGCCTGCAGGACGTGGCCGTCGGGAGATTCAAGAATGCGAGGCGCACGCCGAAGTGCAGGCGCAAGCCACGCGGCAAAGAGCCAACAAGATAAGTTCTTCCGCACACCCCAACGGAACTCGAAACGACGCCGACTCGAGTCGACGCCAGCGAACAGAGCAGAATACGGGGCGGGGTTTGACCGCCCCTGTTCTGCCACGACAGGAAGCATGCGCATCCGCCTTGGCATAGTCCTCGCGGGCAGAGTCAGGCGATCCCTAAGAAGTGAGGGAGGTCTTACTGGCCTGCCGGAGAGCCGGCGATGGCAAAAGTTTCTGGAGGATCGAAGAAGCAGTTATGCCAGAGGGCGGCGTCGGAAAGATTTCCTGTTTTCCATTGTTGGACTGCGGCCATGGTGGCGGCGACCATGCCGCCGTCGGCGGAGTCGAACACCAACACGATGCCGGCAAGATCCTGCTTTTGAGCGATCAGTTCGGTGTAGGTTTTGTCGAGCAGATATTTGGAAAAGGCAAGCTTGTCTTGCGGGCCGCCGGCCTTGGCATTTTCATCCACCTTCTCCACCGTGATGATCTTCACGTTCTTGCCACGAAGGGAGGGCCAATCGCCGGGGAACTGCGCCGATTCTTCGCGCGTGACGCGAAACAGGTCAGCCGCGGCGACGGCACCAGCCGGGTGAGTTGCCGTGTCGGAAATACCGTCGGGCATCTCGACGCTGTCGCGCCAGACCCATCCGCGCGACAAGCCGGAAATTCGAATGTGGACCCAATCGGCATTGAAGTCGAGCATCTCGAACTCATCATGCAGGCTGGCCAGAAACAAAGTTTTGGCGGTCAGGCTCGGCGTGGCAACAACGGGAGTGCCCGATTTCTTTACGGCGACGAGATTCTTGGGATGCGCCTGGTTCTTCAGAATTTCTTCCAGACCCTGGGCTTCGGCTGCGAGCGCGCTGTCGGTCTTGGTGAGATTGGTTTTCACAGTGGCGGCCGCCTGCTGGGCCAGACCTTGCGAGAGCGATGAAGAAAAACTTCCAGACTGAGGGAAGTTTTTTGATGGAGCCGGGATCAAGCCTTCGTCGGTGGCAGATGAATTACCTGAGGCCGGAGCAGTCGGTTCCGGTTGCGAGGAGATCGAGGTGTGTGGTTCTGGAGTTTGCGCAGCCGAGGCATCCGAATTTGTCTGCTCTCGCGCGGCCTCGGGGATTGGCATCTGAGCGCCCGCGGGCGGCGCATTCTGGGGCGCTTGCCGGTTGAGTGCCAGCTGATCGGCGAGCTGGTCGAGCAGGTCGGCTT
>JASHRE010000345.1 GCA_030037515.1 Candidatus Sulfotelmatobacter sp. | reverse complement strand
TCCCGTGCCGACAATAAGCCGAGAACGAAAGGAGCGTCCAGCAATGACCAACGAGTCTGACATGGAAGATATTGTAATGAATCGCGAGGCTGAGCACAGCGGGGGGAGAGAAAACTGGAACGCTTTCTAGTTTCGGCCGTTCAAATACTGATTGAAGAATTTTTGCGACTCGATCGCCAGTTGCATGCGCGCTTCGGAGGTACGGAAGGTGTGAACATCTTCCACTTTGATGAATGAGACAGGAACGCCGGCAGATTTAAGCTTGTCGTACAGCTCTTGGGCCTGCGCGATGGGCACATCCTGATCCTTGGTGCCATGAAAAATCAGGAACGGTGCGGCGCTTTTTGAGATGTGAAAAACGGGGGAAGCGTCGCGCCAGGCTCCCGGGTTCTTGGCATAGGAAGCTCCCAGAAAATTCGTCAGAAAAGCATCTCCGTCGGGATCATGATTCGTGGTGAAATCGCTGGGACCACTCACATCGACGACAGCCTGAACCCTGCTGGAATATTTTGCGAGCGCAGGATCGGAATTTTCACGCGTGTCCTCCAAACCAAGCAAGGCCGCAAGCTGCGCTCCGGCCGAATGCCCGAAGGCGCCGATATGGTCGGGATCGACGCCGTACTTCGATGCGTTGGCGCGCACCCAACGAACGGCGCGCTGCAGATCATCGAGCTGCGCCGGCCAGCGGTTGTCGCCGTCTTTGAAAAGGCGATAATCGACGGCAACCGCGACGAATCCCGAGCGCGAGAGGAATCCGCCCATTCCGCGCATCGTGCTTTTGTCGAAGGCACTCCATCCGCCGCCGTGAATCAGGATCACCGCGGGAAGCGGCTTCGGGCTCGCTTCGGCGGGTTCGTAAACGTCGAGATGCAGCTCGGTGCCGTTGACCTTAGCGTAGACGATATTTTGCTGGACGGTCTCCCCCGCAGCGACGGACGGAGAGTTTGCGTTCGATGAAGAGTTCGCCCTAGAAGTTGGTGGCGTCGCAAACGCGAGGCATGACAGATTGAAGGCAAAAGAGCCTGAGACCAGCAGCAAAATGACAGGACGGAAAAATCTCACGCGTGGAAGTCTACTACGCAGTTGTTGAAGTCCGGTTACAACGTGTTGACCGCTTCGGCCTGTGCGTAGAGTTCATCGATCTGCTGGCGGTAGCGATCTTCGACGACGCGGCGGCGAAGCTTTAGGGTGGGCGTGAGAATCCCGTTGTCGGGCGAAAATTCGTCGGCCACCACGATGACCCGCTTGAGCTTCTCAAAACGCGCGAGGCTCTGATTCACGTTCTCGACGGCGGCTTCGTAGAGCGCTTGCACTTTCGGATTTGAGACCAGGTCGGCGCGCGAGGAAAAAGCAATTCCGTTCTCGCGCGCCCATTCTTCCAGGCGAGCGAAATTGGGCGAAATCATCACCGCCGCGAATTTGCGCTTATCGCCGATGATGGCCGGCACTGCGATGAAGGGATTCAGTTTGAGCGCATTTTCAATGGGCTGCGGGGCAACGAATTTTCCACCGGAGGTCTTGATGAGATCTTTTTTGCGATCGGTCACGGAGAGATATCCATCGGCATCGATCTGGCCGATGTCGCCAGTTTTGAACCAGCCGTTTTCCACAGCGGCTTTGGTCTCTTCGGGGCGATTCCAATAACCCTTGAAAATGGACGGCCCGCGGACGAGGATTTCGCCATCCTCGGCGATGCGGACTTCGATGTTCGGCAGAATCTTGCCTACGGTGCCGATGCGATGATTGACTGGTGTGTTGACCGCGATCACGGGCGAAGTCTCGGTTAATCCGTAGCCTTCGTGAATGCGGACGCCGACGGTCGCATACCACTCGGCTAATTCCCGACCGAGGGGTGCGCCGCCGGAGATAAACGTACGCACACGGCCGCCGAGGCCTTCGCGGATTTTGGAAAAAACCAACTTGTTCGCAAGCTTCCAGCCTGGGGACGTCGGAGATTTGCCGGCGAGGATCTCGGGTTTGTGGCGCCCGCCGACTCGAAGAGCCCAATCAAAGATCGCGGCCTTCGGAAAGCCCTTCGCCTTCAGCTCAGTTTGCGCATAAATTTTTTCATAGACGCGAGGCACAGCGACGAAGGTTGTAGGCCGCACTTCGAGCAGCGTGACCGGCAAGCGATCGAGAAATGGACAATAGGCCAGTGTCACGCCGTGATACATCATGGCGAAGTCGAGGTGACGCGCGGTGATGTGGCAGAGCGGCAGAAAAGAGACGCTGAGGTCGCCGGGCTGGACATCGAATCCCCCGAGAGAAAACGATACATTCGACGCGATGTTGCCGTGGGTGAGCATCGCTCCTTTGGAAGTGCCGGTCGTTCCGGAGGTGTAAACGATCGTGGCCAGATCGTCGGGCGCGACGTCGCGGGCGCGGCGTTCGAGTTCCAGGCCAAGCGTGTCGTGGCTGGGATCTTGTCCCGCCGTAATCTGCTCGACGGTTGTGCATTGCTGCGCGAATGGAGCAAGATCGCCTGAGAACTCCAGAGAATCCATGACGAAGATCCTTCCGATTTGAGTCTGCGCAAGAACGGAAAGAACTTTGTGCAACTGTTGGTCGGAGGAAACGAAAACGGCGCAGCATCCAGAATCGCGCAGCACAAACGCGGTTTGTTCAGCAGTCAGCGTCGTGTAGACGGGCACAGTTACTGCGCCGAGCAGCAGACACGCCATATCGGCAATCGACCACTCGGGTCGGTTCTCGCTGAGGAGGCCGATCCGATCCCCCGCGCCAATGCCCAAATCGTCGAGAGCATGGGCGGTGCGCGCGACCCGGCGTCCAAATTCGTGAGAGGAAACGGGCAGCCACTTTGCGTTGCGCCGATACAACATCATGCGCTCGAGATTGCGCTCGACGGCGGCGAAGAAGATATCGTTTAAAGTGGCGAGGCTCATCGGTTTGGACGGAGATTTGCCGCAGTTCTGAACAGAATGTACTGGTTTGCGGGCTGATTGAGCAATGCTAAACCTAGCTCGGAGTACCCGCGAGTTTACGGGAAGCGTTACCGAAGGATATGCTAGGTCGCAGCAAGGAGGGTTCGAAACCATGCACACCAAACGCTCAGGAGCTCTGGGGCTGATCTTGCTGCTGGCGAGTTCGCTGGCCATGAGCCGCCCGGTGCTCGCTCAACAGGAGAACGCGCAGATGCCAAAAGTGGGCGAGTTAGCGCCTGACTTCACCTTGAAATATTTTGATGGCAGTGATCTCAAACAGGTAAAGCTCAGCGATTATCGCGGCAAGCAAAACGTAGTGCTCGCATTTTATGTTTTTGCCTTCACCGGGGGTTGAACGCAGCAGATGAAAAACTTTCAGGCGAATCTGAAGACCCTGGAAGCGGCCGACACCCAGGTCCTGGGTGTGAGCATGGATAGCGCCTTTGCGAATAAAGCGTTCGCCGACCAGATTGGAGTCACGTTCCCGCTGCTGAGCGACTGGGGTGGAAAAGTCACTCGTGAGTACGGCATCTACAAAGATCAGTATCAGGCGGCCCGGCGAGTGAATTTCCTGATCGATAAGGATGGAAAAATTCTAGAGGAGCAAGTCGATAAGGACGCGATCGATCCCAAGAAGATCGTGGATGCGTGCGCGCGTCCGAAGATGAAAAGCTGAACGGGAATGCTCCTGTAGGGGCGGACGCATCGGCTGCCTGGCAGAGCGACAGCGACGCGTTCAGCTTATCGGAGCGTTGGAAGAACAAAAGCGACACAGCCTCGAGGCGTCGTCCCCGAGAAGTTGTCCCGCGTTTGGCATGAGTGCGCGCTGAGCGCGCAACCACGGACGGGGATCTTTGCGGCTACACATGCGGAGATTGAATGCGGGGTGAGGTGATTTTCAATTTGCCGGAACGCCGCCGTACTTTTCCAGCCACTTCAATTCTTCTCGCACCTTGATCTTTCCGTGCCATGGATTTTTCTGTAACGAGTGACCCTCACCGGGAAAAATCAACAGCGCGCTGGGAGTGCCGAGCGAGTAAAGTGCGTGCTCAAGCAGGTAATCCTCGAGCACGGCGACGCGGATGTCATCGGCGCCCGCGACCATGTGCGTGGGGGTCGTGACTCTGTCGATCTGGAAGATTGCGGCTTCATCGTGGTAGTGCTGCGGAGCCTCCCAGGGGCGTCCGCCAAGGAAATAGGCGTCGTCATAAGACGTGTCGTCATTGCCCCAGTTGCCAACGTGCTCGACCGCCCCCGCACCCGTGACCGCGGCCTTCCAACGCGTCGACTGCGTAATAAGCCAGTTGGTCATGTATCCGCCGTAGCTGTAGCCACCAACCGTGAGATGATCGGGGTCGGCGATGCCGTCTTTCACCAGGGCGTCGACACCTTCGAGAATGTCTTTTCCCGGACGCGAGACGATGACTGGAACGATCTGTTCGAGAAACTTGTCGCCGTAGCCGGTTGAGCCACGATAGTTGGGCTCGAATACGAGCCATCCGTTGGTGGCGGCGAGCGCGGCCCACTGGTACCAGTCAGCTTCAAAATGGTTGCCGTCGGCATCGTTTGGTCCACCATGAATGAATGTGAACACGGGGAGATGCTTGGCCTCGAACTTCCCCGGAGGATAGATCAGCATGCCCTCCACGCTTGTGCCGTCGTCGGCCTTCCAGCGATACGGTTTGCCTTGGGGAAGGTCTTTCTCGGCCAGAATGCGATTAAAGGACGTGATCGGGCGAGCCTGATCGAGTTTGTCAGCGGAGTCAGCGATATAGATTTCTTCGGGCTTGTCGAGGGAAGAATAGATAAAGGCAACCCGCGGCGAGCCCGGGGCGGCAGAAATATCCTCGTATGTGCCTGACCAGGTTGCGATGCGGTGAAAGGAATCTGAGGGAGAATTCGCGGAGTATATTTGGACTTCGGTGCCCAGACGCGCGGAAGCGAGGATGAAATTTCCGGCAACGGCATAGGCTTCGACATCACCGACGAAGTTCTTGTCCCATTGCTCTGTTTTGCCGCTTTCGGTGTCAACCCAAAAAAGGTGCGGCTGAAGATCGAGGTATGGGCCCATCGGGTTCCCCACATCGTTGCTGAAGAAAATGTGGCGGCCGTCGTTGGCCCAGCGGGGATGCGTTTCGACGGCTGTGTTATGCGTAACCCGGACGGGCTCGGCTAGCTTCCCAGCTGGAGCGGTTTCGGAATTGGCAGCCGTCGCGGGCGAGGGCGCCCGCTCGACATCGAGAACATAGATTTCGACGTCTTCGTTTTTTTCCTCACGCTGGTTGACGGCGTTGCTCAGAAACGCAAGTTTTCGGCCGTCAGGCGAGGCAAACAGCTTGTCGACGCGAAGCGGCGTGGTCGCGATCGCCTGCCCCCCGGGAGTCAGGTCGGGCTGTTCCTCGGAGTCACCCTTCCTTGTTTCGATCTTCGCGGGTGAGGCGTCGTGCCGGGCGAGTGCGGCCGAGAGATCGAGCGCGAAGATCGTGTCACCTCGTTCAGCCGTGCGATACTGCACAACGTCCTTCCACGCTTTTTTGTAATCGTCCTTCTGCGCCTTGGTCCACGGCTGGCGAGTAGCGAAATAAATGGTTTGCGAATCCGCCGACCACGAGAATGCGTGAACGTCTTCTGCGCCTTCGGTGACGGCGAACGCTTCCCCTCCGGTCGGAGAAATCAGATAGAGCTGGCTGGCCGGTTCGTCTTTGGAATCGGAATCGGCGTCATCGCTCTTTTCGGCGGAAGTTTTGCGTTCGGAGAGGAACGCGATCCATTTGCCGTCGGGCGACCAACGCGGATCAGAATCGTGGCCGGACTGCGTCAATTGGAGCAGCCCGCCGCGATCCTCACGGTAAAGCCAGAGATCGTGACGAAAGATCTGTTGATCCCAATCGGCGCGTATGGTTTCGATGATGATGGCGTGGCCGTCCGGAGAAATCTCCAGCGCGGGAAAGCTGACCGAGTTGAAAAAATCGTCGAGCGTCAGCTTGGGCTTGGGCGTGGCTTGGCTTTGGGCGGCGAAAACCACCGCACCAATGAATGTCAGCAAGCATAGGGGGAGAATTTTTCTGATTGGCATATGAGCCGATGGGAAGAAGCGTTATACAACGCGCGCTTCGGTCGAAGCAAGTTGGTGACTGCCAGTAGGGCATCGCAACAGTGTGCACAGCAGGGCTGCGAAGGCGATGAGAGAGGGTTGCAGATGTGTCCACCTTGAGACGGACCGAAGAGCGGGAGCAGAAATGCGAAATATGAGAGGGTGGGAACTTGCCGGCTGAGAGCGTGGTCGGGATGGGCCATGCCCGAGTCCACAAGGGGCAGAAGCACCGGAGCGAGGACCAACAGGTCGTAGATGAATAGGTGCGGATTCACGAGGACGGGCCGCCAGAGTCAGCGCTGAAAACCGGAGTGCGAGGGTGCGTTCGATTTTCCAGACGCGCGCTGCGATCGCGATGGTGGCGCCGCTGACAACGTAAGCCGCAAACGCGATCAACGGCGATGGGATCAGCAAGGTCCAAAGGAACCAAATGAGTGCATCTGAACGGGAGCGAGGCAGGTTCTGCGGAACTGATCCGGTGACGCACCTCGCGCTGGAACTCGACGTAACTCTTAATTGCGGGGGCAGGCACAAGCGAGTTGCGCGAAGGCGGACGACGGGAGACCCGAGAGCGGCTTCGAGGCCGTGGCGAATAACAGGGTGAATTGCAACAAGAAATTGCGGCTTGATGATCAGCAAGCCGAGCGCGACTGCTGCAGGGAATTCTCGTTTGGCGCTAAATGCAGGGAGGGCGAGAACGAAGCAGAACAGGACCAAAAAAGAGCTTTGTCCGCGGACAAAGAGGTGAAACAGGGGAGGAAACGCGAGCGCGGCGAGCAACAGCGGCCGGCGATTGCTCCGCCAATCATCAATGTCCATTGAACCACCGGAGAGCCTTCCTGGTGACCGTAAATACACGCCGCCCCGGCAGAACGTCGTTCGTTCTTGGAGACTGCGAACCTCCCTGAAGACGGCGATGGCGTCTGACAACATTTCCTGAGGCGCAGACGCGTCCGAAATAAATCAGCGGGCCGAGGACGGTCCCGATTTTGTCAGCAGTGGCGAACGAATATCTGCTGGGGGGAAGGAAAATCAGTGCGACTTGAGGAACATGGAGATGTGGCACCTCCCCTTGCGTCGGTTGATGGAGGATTTCCTGGATTTGCTGCCGCTGAACTGTTTGGTTGTGGATTTCCGCGGCGCGGTGGCGCGCGGTCAGCATCGGAACACATAAAAGGAAAGGAAGTCCTGGAGTTTAACGTTGCCAGCACGGTCAAGCGGTCCGGGGGCGACGAAGTCTGCCGCGCAAACTCCCCACAGACAGGCGGCGAGAACGATCGCTTGGGCGCGAAGACGCCGCGGCGTCATCACTTTGAGAAAAACGGCGGCCCGGCCGGTTCCGGAACGGATTGTCGTGTTCACGACGAAGGGGCGGCGTTCTTGAGGGCTTCGTCGATCCCCTGGCCGGAGCGAGTGGAACTTGTCACGACCCGCCATCCGTCATCGAAATCGCGAAAGCCGACGCTGGACTGGTACCGCACATCCGAGGAATAGAGTGCTGCGCCGATTTCGTTCAGCGGAATCCAATGCCAAGTGAACTCGACATCCGCGGCGTTGGCCTGCTTGCTGATGCCGGTGATATCTGCCAATTCCCTTCGTGCCACAGGTATGGTAAAGGACGGCTTGATGGCGTCATCCGAGGAAAGCAGGGACCGCACCGCGTCCACGCCGGAGGGAGTCAGAGCCAGATCCCAGCATGGAGGCGGAGCGATTCCCGCCGGGCACGTGGCGTTCGTGGCGGTCAGCCAGCCACGGTGTTGAAGAACCAGGAATTCCGGCGAAGGATATTCTTTGCTGGAAACGATGCCAGTCTGCACCAGAAGCTGCTGTGGAGCTTTGAAAGCCGGTGATGCCGAAATCAGGTCGGCAGCGAGTCGGCGGCTGAGAAAGTCGCGAGGCGAGCAAGAAATACAGATCAGTAACGCCACGAGCGAGATTGATTTCCTGCGCATGAAGTCAACTTCCCCACCTTAATCGCAAACAACGCG
>JASHRE010000344.1 GCA_030037515.1 Candidatus Sulfotelmatobacter sp. | reverse complement strand
GTGGTCTGCGCGCCGATGATGATCCGCCTGCAGATCGGATTTGTGTGTGGGTAGTCGGGCCAGAGCTTGTGCGCGCAGGCTTCGTTGATGACAGTGACGAGCGGTGCGCCTTGACGATCGCCCTCCGAGAGTTCACGGCCGGCGACAAGCGGGATGCGCAACGTGCGGAAGTAGTCATGTGAAACGAACTGGACCATGGCCAGTGGCCGATCGTTCAAAGGACGGATGCGTTCGTCGGAGGGTTGCGTGGGGCTCAGAGGGAACCCCATGAGCGGCAGCGTCAGCGTGATCCCGGCGCTCCTGACGCCGGGCAGCTCTTCGATACGACGCAGCAGGTCTTGATAGAAGGCGCTGATCTTGTACGTATCGTTGTAATGCGGCGGCGAAAGCGAAACGCGGAAGGTAAGCACATTGGCCCGATCGAAGCCCGGATCAACCTGGCTGATGCGGGCGAGACTGCGTATGAGCAATGTTGCGCCGCTCAGCAACACGATGCAGAGAGCGACTTGCCCTGCGACAAGGATATTGCGTGCATTGAAGGAAGCAAGCCGTCCGCCGGAGATCGATTCGCCGCGCGCCTTAAGAACAGCCGCTAGATCCGGCCGTGATGCGCTGAGCGACGGCAGTAATCCGAAGAGCACTCCGGTTGCGACCGAAACACACAACGCAAATGCGAGCACGGCGACGTCGAGATGAATTTCGTTGAGCCGCGGAAGGTCGAGCGATGGGAGATGAACAAGGCCGGTCAACATCACCCACGCCAGAAAAAATCCAACAATGCCAGCGGCGAGGGCGAGCAACACGCTTTCCATTAGCAATTGACCGACGAGCCGCTTGCGCGCAGCGCCCAACGCAGAGCGTACGGCGAACTCGCGCGAACGAGACGTTGCGCGGGACAGCAGGAGCCGGCGACGTTCGAGCAGGCAATCAGCAGGACGAAGCTGACCGCAACGAACAGAACCCAGAGAATATTGCGAACGTTGGCGACAAGTTCCTCCTTGAGCGGTTTGACTTGGTCCGGACCAGATTTGAAGTCGAGCATTCCAGGGTGAAGGGCACTGTACTGCTTGTCGATCACCTGCAGTTCCGCGTTTGCTTGGTCGAGCGAGACGTTGGGTGCAAGACGTCCGAAGGCACACAGCAACGGACTGAACTGCGTGACACCTTTCGCGGGTTGCGGGAACCAGACATCGGCTTCGGCGAAGGGAAACTTGAAGGTGGATGGCAGGATGCCAACGACGGTGTGGGGAAACCCGGCGACGTTGATGGTCTTCCCGATAATCTGCGGATCGCCGCCGAACCGCCGCTGCCAAATACTGGTGCTAATGATAACGACCGGCGGCCCTCCGGGCGTGTCCTCTTCCTTGGTGAAGCTGCGGCCCATCAGCGGCTCGATGCCGAGAATCGAGAGAAAATTTGCCGAGACCCGCGCCTGTTTGATGACTTCGGGTGGGAAGTCGCCAGTAAGCGCGACGTCGTCGGAGCTGCCAAGGTACTCACCGATCTCGCTGTAAGAGCGAACAGTCTGTAGAAGCAGCCCGAATCGAATCGGCGTGACGCCGCTGCTGATTTCAACGACGCGGTCGGGATCGCGATATTGCAGCGGCCGCAAGAGAACTGCACGGACGGCCGTGAAGATTGCTGAATCCGCGCCGATGCCGAGGGCGAGCGTCAAAATCGCGGTCAGGGCGAAGGCCGGATTCTTCCGCAGCGTACGAAATGTATAGATGGCGTCGCGTGATAGAGTGTCGGCAAGCAGCGTGACTCGCATGACGGGAGGAAGGCTATCACAGGGATGACGTAACCAAGGCGATTTCACTTCTCAAATTTCGAGTTCTGTCGATTAATTCCCACATCGGTGCGTTTGAAAGGGTGAGCGGCTACCGATCCGGCCACCCGTTTTAAGATTGCTTCTGCCATCGACCATGAAAAACCGCCTACTAAGGCCTACTACTTTCCCCCTTTTAGAGGGTCAAAATTTACCAGTCTTACAGCGATTCCTGTTTCGGCTCGGCCGTTAAAAACCCTTTACGGACGCGGGTTTCGCCAGTAAGATCGGCAAAACGCTTGGGCTGTCGCGTGCCCTGTGGACAAAATAAAAAGTGCGCGCTCCAGGGGAACCTTTAACTACGGCAATTTAATCCGTGGCCGTTCAAAAAACGGTTACCGACGTCTTGTGCTCCGAGGACTGAAGGTCTCCGTGCCAGCCCGATAAGCGGCTCACCCATTCAGGCTGGATGTCATTACGTGCCAGCGTATCCAAAACCCTCCGCGGGGTACCCAAGTCAGCCCAGCCCGAATCCGTATCGCGGAAAGCCAGAAGTTGGTCTGGGTAGAGACTAAACACCTCCCGACTTATATCGACTGGGGACAAGTCTCGATACATCGCGTCCAGCCGTTCACCAGCAAGTGCAGTGGCAATCGAAGTCATCATCGAAGGGACTTGCAAGCGCAAAAGTGCATGAAAGGTTGCCGCACGCCCGATGGCAACGAAGGTGTTCCAAAGGCAATGACTTTGTAAGAGCTTGCGAGCGAGTGGAAGGGAGGGTTTTTCCCAAAAGCGAGTGACGCGCAACAATTGTCCC
>JASHRE010000343.1 GCA_030037515.1 Candidatus Sulfotelmatobacter sp. | reverse complement strand
CTGGAACAATTGCCTAAGTTCCGAATGACTATTCGCGCACCAAGCCTTGGCTTTGGTGGCGTAGATGAAGTGCTCCTTAATCGCTGGTTTGATCGCAAAAGGCGGATTGTCGTGATCGAGTTCACCCAGTTGGTCGGCGCTGTTAAATGTAATCGTCCGCGGTATTGGAATGCCCAGCTCTCTCGCCAAACGATAGGTATTTCTTTTGTCCCATGCCCATTGCACTGTTTTCCAATCGGGCGTTGGAACGCGAAAGGTCTTGCTCAGTTCGGCGCGTCGTCGGGAAAACGCGGCGACGTGTTCGTCTCGCGTCGGATAGAGAACCCATCCCTGCAACTTGAGCCGTTCTCCCAGTCCGAGAAGGCTATCGATGGCGATATCTCCGTCCCGGAGGCTCGGAAGCTTCACGAAATGGCTGGCATACCGCGAGAACCGGCCGATCGAATGCTCGTCGTCGACGATGCAAGTCGGCACACCGTGACGACCCAGGCTCCGGATAATTCCGAGGCCTTGGTAATCTCCGCCCAGTACCAACGCACCCACGCTTCGGGAGGCAGAACAAGCAGCACCCTGTTGGGTAACGAAGCTTGGATAGGTTGCCACAACCTGGATTCAGTTTTCACGAGAAGCTCGCTGGAGCAACTCGGTCGATGCGAACTCCACCCCCGAAACAAAGCCAAGCAGCGGTCCAAAGCTCCAAGCAGCGGTCTTTCCGAGGAAGTGCAGTCCTTGAACCGAGGACTCCAATCCGTGCCGGAGCAGGGGATATCCCGAGGCGGTTCGGATGCTTTTCAATAAGGAAGGGGTCAGAAACGAATATTGTGCGATATCGACGCGGAAGCCCGTGGCCAGCAGCGCGTGATCAACGGTTCGCTCACTTCCGTCATCGAGTTTCAGGAGAAGGTGGCTGTTTTTTGCCTGGGCGGATAGGACTCTACGCCCCAGCGTGACCGGCACATTCTTTAGGCGCGGTCCCAGCCAGCCGGCGACGGCAGGTCGGACTGCGCGATAGGCCGCGCAATTCTGGAATTCGCGCGGGAACAGCTTGAACAGGTGCGGCATGGAGACTAGCTGGCTGATCCCGGCCGGGCCAACATCGCGCCTGGAATAAAGAAGTTTCGAAACCAAACCCAACTGATGCAGTTTCGGATGTAGGCCCACCCAATTCAATTTGCTCTTGCGCGCGAGGACCTCAACTTCGGCGCCCGCCTCCTGCAGCAGGGCCGCCGACTCAAGAGCGCTCTGTCCCGCTCCAACGACGACTACGCGCTTGCCTTTAAACTTCCGCAGGTCATTGTGGTCGCTCGAATGCGAAGCCAAGGCAGACGGGATCGCAGTGAACTCTTGCGGACGGGTGGCAAAGTTGCCGATACCGGCGGCCACAACAACTCGCCGGCTGATGAACTGTTCACCGTCGTCGAGCAAAACCTTGAAGCCCCGGGGCGCCACATCCAACGTGTGAACCACGCGCCTTTCAACACTCGGCACAGCCTGACGCTGGAACCAGTGTCCGTAACTGGTGAACAATGGGAGCGGAATGGGCTTCGATATCTGCCCGCCGTTCTGGCGGCAATATTCTTCGAGCGTCAGTTTCTGATTCGGATCGGCAATATGCGATGCTCCCAGATTTGAGCGGAGGAACATTCCCGCAGGCATCTGCCGCTCCCAAAAAGACATCGGTTCGCCGAACACGCGCGTCTCGATACCGGCTGATTGCAAGTAAGCCGCCGAGCCGAGCCCGTACGGGCCAGCTCCGATGACCGCGACTCGGCAGGTTTGGCTGCCCATAGTTTCTCTCTTGCTTGATGGCTGCGGTCTTCCGAGGCGGCGAGTCCCACTGGCGTTCGCGCCCCGCGACTCCGTCTTACGGGCGGAAGACTTCCCAGTCACCAGCAGCACGACAGCGACGGCAATACCGCGTGGAAGGCAGTAGAAATTGTGATTCCCTGCTGATCGGAGTTCCGCAAGCGATGATCGGAGGTGATGAGGAGAACCGTGTCATCCCAATGGCCGTTTTCTTCCAGCGCCCGGCCAATGCTGGCGACTATCCGGTTATCACCCCCGCTGCGCTTCCGGCTGGGTCGGAATCCTATCTCGAACCTGTTGCCAAGCTGGGATGATGGCTACGCGGCATTACGGCCGAGTTCAAGCACGGTCGGCGCAAACGCGTACTGCAGCTGGCCGTTTTTTTCGCTGGCGTATGCGATGCGTGCGCGCTCGCTGCCCGGCCCTTGCACGCACCAGCCAAATCCAAATTCGGTTTCCACCAGCTTCATCGCAGCACGCTGCCGCCACCAATGATCCACCTCGCTGGGGCTGGCGATCCAGACTCCCTTGTTCCTTTTGAGCTCCTCCAGGTGCGCCAGCAGAGATTCATAAACCGCTTTTTCCCTTGGCCCCACAACGTAGTCCGGATGCACGATGAAGCTGATGAGCCCATGGCTCTCCATGATCAATTCAATCTGTTTTTTCCAAAGGTCGATCGAGTAATCATTCAGAATGTTAAACAGCGTGTAATCCTGCGTGGTTGTGACCGGGAGCTCAAGAATTTTTCCCACAAAGTAGGGCATGACCGTGCAGCAGCCGCCCCGCTGCGGGTCCAGATGCGCGACGTTGGGGACGGACATGTCGTAGGAGAAGTCCAAGGCGTCGAACCATTCCTGCCGGCGATACAGCACGGCGGCTCGAAATCCTGTTGCGCCGAATCTTTGTTTGTAAACGTTGATTTGCTGGACGCGCTTGAGAAACTGTTCCTTGTTGCGAAACAGTTGTCCGTCATGGTTCAGGTCGTGCACCACCACGTCAAACCCGCACTTGCGGATGGTGTCGAGGAAGGCATCGGTGACTTCATAGCGCTGCTCGGGG
>JASHRE010000342.1 GCA_030037515.1 Candidatus Sulfotelmatobacter sp. | reverse complement strand
TGCACCTCTCGCGCTTCGCCGAGGAGCTCACCCTCTACTCCACCTCCGAGTTCGGCTTCCTCGATCTGCCCGAAGAATTCTCCACCGGCTCCAGCGCCATGCCGCAGAAAAAAAATCCCGACCTCACCGAGCTGCTGCGCGGCAAGAGCGGACGCCTGCTCGGCGCCGTCACCACCCTCGCCACGCTCCTCAAGGGCCTGCCCCTCGCCTACAACAAGGACATGCAGGAGACCCAGCAGCCGGTCTTCGAGGTCGCCGCCACCCTCGCCGGCATTCTCGCTCTGCTGCCCCCCTTCACCCGCGCGCTCCACTTCCGCCACGACCGCATGCTGGCCGCCACGCAGACCGGATTCCTCAACGCCATGGCCGCGGCCACCTGGCTCGTCCACAAAGGCGTTCCCTTCCGCACCGCGCACGAGAAGATCGGCAACGTCGTCCGCTACTGCGTGGAGAAGGAATGCGAGCTGGGCGACCTCACCCTCTATGAGCTGCGCCAGTACGGCGAAGAGTTCGACGAAACTTTCTTTGCCGCCATCTCGCTCCAGGCCACGCTCGACTGCCACGACGTCATCGGCGGCACCGCCCGCCATCGCGTCCGTGCCGCGCTCGCCGACGCCCAGTCTCGCGTCCAGGCGCTCGCCGCTCGCTACGGCATCAGCCCTGCTGCCGAACCGGAGGTGCCCAGCCATGCGGGTGCGTAAGGCGCGTCTCCAGGACGCGACCAACATCTACGAGCTGGTCAACAGCCTCTCGTTCGACGGCACCCTGCTGCGCCGCCCTTTCGCGGAGATCTGCGAGAACGTCCGCGATTTCACCGTGGCCGAATCCGAGGGCGGCATCTTCATGGGCTGCGGCGCCCTGCACCTCTACGGCCCGCATCTGGCTGAAGTCCGCTCCATCATCGTCAAGCCCGAGGCCAAAAGCCACGGCGTGGGCGGCGAACTGCTCCAGGCCCTGCTCTCCGAAGCCGAGGAGCACGGCGTCGGCTGCGTCTGCCTCTTCACCCGCATCCCCGATTTCTTCTTCCGCTACGGCTTTCGCGAGGTCGAAGAGCGCACCGCTCTCCCCGACAAGATCTTCAAGGACTGCCAGAACTGCCCGCGCCTCTATAAGTGCGACGAGGTGGCGATGGCCCGCGGCCAGGTCCCCAGGGTGTCGATCCTCGGCCCCCGCGTCGAAGCCGAACAACTCGTTCGCATCAGCGGATAATCTCCAGTCGCAGGACAGAAGCCCGCTTCCCCAATATCGATTCCCGCCCCGGCGCGCAACCAGGCTCGATGGGTGATTTACCCTGAAATCGCCAACGGACAAACAGACGGATTTGTCAGGCTAGGCCGTTTCTTGGCCAAGTGGCGACCATCCAACACAAACCGACTAAGGTGAAAGGAACACCGGAATGATCGATTGACGGTGCACGACCGAGCAAATGTCGCGGGTCCTGGAGGGGCCGAGCGTCCTAGCTTTCGGCGTGCTCCACTATGAATCTCGCCCTTTGGAAAAGCTCATCGAATGTGATGATCTCAGGGCGGATCGTGTTGCGCCTAAACAGTTCGAATGACCGGTACTTCGGGATGTTGGGTCCTTGCGCGGTTTGGAATTCGCTCAGCCGCCCGACTACGAGGTAGGAGCGCGGCTGGTACGCGAATAGAGCCTCTCCGGTTGGGTCGCCGGAGGAGGTTATAGGTTCATACTTTTCGTCCAGCCTCCGTATGACTTTCTCGACGGTAGATTGAGACTGAGCGATGCCTCCTGTCAACTCATCGGATGGGGGCCAACTACCGCTTCTATAGGCGGGGCCATCTTTCAACAGGGGCGTATCGTGCCTCTTGATTTCTACGAGGCACAGAGCTTCGATGGCTCCCCTCGTCTTCATCACGCCGTCAGCACGTTTCCCCTCTCCCCAAATATCAGCTCCCGCGACGATTTGCTCCAGGTTCCTCTCTTCTAAATTCGAGAGGAACACATATGTGAGCCCGTATCCAAAGATCCACTTGTTCTTCTCAAAGAATTTCTGCCAAACCCCCTCTGGGCTAGTCGCATGTGCAACTCTCTGCGACTCGAAATAATCAGGTTCAAATAGCAGTTTCTTGAAATTCTCGAGTTGTTTCCGCCTGTAACCGAGCGCCACGATATCTGAAGCGGTTGCATCGGATCTCGCCCAAGCCAGAATCTTTTCTTGGTGGTCCCGGATTAAATCTGTGAGTTGATTCGGTGTGAGTAAGATTTTTCGGAATTGCTGGTCGGTGATGTTGAGCCTCTCGGTGTCGGGAAGCGCCACCCGTTGCACGTTCAAAAGGAACTCAATGAGTCGTCTGATTTCGTCCCCGCGAAAAGAGAAGGACATTTTAGAGCTAGGTCCCGTTGCGCTTGAAAAACGCTGTAGCGTGATTCCAAAAATTGATCGATCGTCCTCGTAGAATTTGACCTTAACTTCGGTACGCCCACCATAACCTCGCCGAACGACGAGTTGGCCGCGCTCTTGCGCGAATTCGCGCGACTCCCGCGAATCGATCACTTTCGACGCAATTCGAAAGGGTCGTGACGCGTCCCCGACGGGAGCTTCGAGGCGCCGGCTCACGTAGGTTTTGTTGGGCAGCTTATTGAAGTGGTATTCCTTTTCGTCCACGGTAATTGCCCCTCCAAATGTGTTCCGTCTTTAATTCGACCCGTCGTTTGAGCGTAGGAATGCGTCACCTAGTGGCGGACTTTGCGGTGGCCTTCTTTTTGACGGTGGACGGCATAGGGATCACCTTCTTCGCTGAAGGAACCTTCTTCTGTCGCTGCTCAAAGGTGGGCTCTTTGCTTTCCCGTTTATTCGCGAGGTAGGCGTTCCACCAATTTTCGTCGACTCTCTTCTGATCGCGGAGACGTTGCACTGCCGTTGTGGGGTGAATAATGGCCACATACCTATAGCGCTGAATGCCGACCTGGAGCGTTCGAATGAAGCCGTTTTCCTCCAGAATCTTCATGCGTTCCTGCCAGGTACGGACCGCGCGGGTTCCGACATAGCCAGCAGCGAACGCATGTTCCTCTTCGTGGGCCATCTCGATCACACCTTCTCCGCGTTGCCGACTGAGCAACTCCAGGTAGACAAACGAGGGGTCATGCTTCTTGCTGATTTCCTTAGACGAGAGGAGCGCGAGCACAAGTGGGAGAGAACGAGGCAATGAGAACCAGCCCTTCTCCCCCTCCCCAGTCCAGAGATCTTCCGTCCCGAAATGCTGAAGTTTAATATCTTCGCGGCGTTTTGCCACACCCGACTTTTCTGCCATACGCTTTCACCCCTGCCTCTTGGGCGGCCATGCCACGAAGCGCGCGTCGTGGCATGAGACCTTCGCCGTCCGGCAACCCTTACGATGGGAGTCCGTCCTCGCGATAATTCGATTATGAGCAAATGACCAAGCATTATCAACGACATAGATTCGCCGAATTGGGCGTTTAGCGGCTGTCCATGGCCTCAGTGAATAGAGGATTAGCCCTTTTCTGCTACTTGGCAAACTGAGATTGCGACTAATCGCGAGATGAGTGCATTGCAAGGCAAAGTTGATGGCACAAAAAGGGGGGGCGGGACGCGCGCGCGTGTGAAACCGGTTTCCATCGTGTCAGCGTTTCCACCATCTCCATTTCGTGTCCATCGGGTCCTGAGTGTCCCCGTGGGGAATTTCAAGAGGGGCTGCCTATGAATGAGATCCGCGCAGCGTCGGCGAAGATACCGAACAAACCGCTGCGAGCTTCGGAGGGAGACCGTTAAACGAGCTAGG
>JASHRE010000341.1 GCA_030037515.1 Candidatus Sulfotelmatobacter sp. | reverse complement strand
GCGAAAATAGGTGATCGTCAGCCCCAAAGGATTGATGGGAATGAGTTCGCTCGGAACATCCTCTTTAAAGACGAAGACGAAGTTTGCGGTGTCGCGTGTCCTGCGAAGCACGGAGTGGTCTGCCGGCGCGTACTCAATCTGTGTGAAATCAACGGAGGCACGATAGGGCGGCTTCTGCATGCCCTCGAGGGCGACCTTGTCGACCTCGATGTCGACCTCCGGCGCCGCGGGGTTGCTCAAAAAAGCATGGATGGTGTCGTCTCTGTTGGATTGCTCGATGATCTGGTTGGCTAACTTGCCGTCGAGGAAGTAGAGCGCCTTTGTGAAGTCATCGTGAATCGTGTAGCGATTGCGGCGGTCGAACAGACGGCAGAACTCCGAGAGGAAGTACTTGGCCTCTCGATCGCCCGGTTTGTATTCCAGGCTGGTGTAATCGACCGCTTGTGCCCGTCCCAGTTCGTCGATACGGATCACGAGTGGGCGAAAACCCCGGAATGTGTGGATGGTGTGAAGATCGATGAGGACCAGTCCTAGAGCAACGATCGACAGCAGGGCGAGCGCAACCTTGAGGTGGTTGTTGGTAACGATTGCGTCGCCATATTTTTCCAAATAGAGTTGCTTGGCTTCGTTGAATTCTTTGTCGCTCATGACAGGAGGTGCTCCACGATGGCTCCAGAGTGGAGGCCCGACATGCCGCCGAAGATGTGGCCGGTAAGGGCCGGCACTTTGAGCAGTGCGTAAATGCCGCCAAGGAAAACGACGATCAACAGGGTCAATAAGCTCAACGGATCAGGAACCGGCAGGAACGGGGGCTGCGTCAGCACGTAGATCACGAGATTGCCCATGACGAACATCGTGGCTGCGGCGATGACCTGATAGAAGGCATATTGCATGAAGCATTTGAACCAGCCCCAGAAGAGCCATTCGAGCTTGGGGACGATAAAGAAGGGAATCAGAACCGGACCTACGAGGATGCAAATGGCCTGAGCAACGAAGCCGTACGCAGTAATGATGATGGCGACCGCCTCCCAGAGAGCGAGAATGCCCTCGTCCAGGATGTAAGCAATGCTTCCCGAAATATCGGTGAGGCCGGGCGATTGGATCTGACCCTGATAATTGGCAATCGCATCGGAAGCGTTCTCGAGCTGGCTGCCTGCAATCAGATTGCTGAGGTATGAGGTTTGGTCAATGATGAGGTGGTAAAAACTCCGGCCAAATCCGGGAATAGGCGCGTCATAGTACTGCGTCATGGCATATCCGAACGCGATCATCATGACCAGACTGGCAAAGTTCCCGAAGTGGAATCCCCCCGCCCGATCCGCGGACCCAAGCGCGGATTTAGCGCCGGACCAGACGATCATGATGGTGGCGAAGGAAAGGAACATGCCTTGGCCGAGGAAGGCAAACTGGCCAACGTGCTGGGTGAGCAGCTGCGTAATGTAGGTGGTTATCGTATTCAGCTGACCCATCCGGATGCTCCTTTCCCTCAACCGGCCCCTTGACGTTAGGGCAAGGTGTAGCTGTTGAGCGACTGCCCGATATTGGCGCTCAGCTGCTGGTTGAGATTGGGCCCACTCAGGCGGCGGTCGATGTCGGCGTTGGCAATGTTGGTGGCGGCGTCGCGAAGCTGTTTGGAGAGGATGGTCTGCTGTTCGAGAATGGCGACAAGCAGTTTGTTCGTGTCCTGCGCGTTCTGCAGCCCCAGGACATTCGTAGCGTTGATCTTATTCAAGACTCCCACTTCACTGTTGAGGTCGGGGTTGGCGGAAAGCGAGTCGTATTGAATGTTACCGATCGCGCTGGTGGTTTGGGCGGCGCGGGTGCGAATTCCTCCGATCGTGGCCATGGCATTTTGCGCCGCGCCGTCAATCAGTTCAATGCTGGCCAGATCCGACTGAATACGCCGAGCTTCCCCGGCCGGCATCGCGGCAAGCAGGGCTGGCGTGTAGAGAGCGAGGGCGCTCGTGGCCTTCTGAAAGCCGCTGAGAATGGTCGACAGGTCGCCGGAGTTGATGCCGCTGATCCACGGTCCGGTGTTGCCGTAGGTATCTTGAGCACTGCCATAGTCCCAGGGAGACCAGGTCGTGGCGTAGCGGAGTTGCATGTTGGGGATACCTTGGGACATGCGTTCGGCCAGCTGGTAAGCGCCCACGATTTGTGCGTAAGTGGCGCGAAGTTGGTTGAGGTGAGCGACCAGTTCAGCGTATCGGAGCAGGGCTTGATGGTAGTTGGTCGGGTCGTAGACGATGCCTGACCCGAACTGGGCCTCCGCGAGGTGGGGGATGGCAGTTAAGGCAAGAGCGAGCAAAGCGACGCTCAATCGTTTCTTCATGTGTGGCGGCCTCCTTTGGCTGGATTGCTATTTCAAATGTCGGAAGGAACGGTGTGGCTGGTGTAGTCGGGGAGAAGAAGATCGCCGGAGAGATAAATCTTGACTCGCGTCCCTTCACGGATGGTTACGGTGGGAAGGATGTTCAGGAAACGGTTGAGCACGTCCTCGCCCGCGTTGGCCATGCCTACTCCAAAACCCTCCTGAATGCGCTCGGTGCCCGTGGAGGTAAGGGCGCTGCCGGTGCCAATCTGAGCGACGCCGCCTAGCACGCCTAGTGCGAGCGACGCGCCAAAGATCTGAGCGTAGTGGTTGTTGACCTTGTCTCTGAGGGCGGTCGCGCCTTGCTGCTCGGCTCCCTCGAATTGATCAAGATTGACCGAGTAGCCGTCCGGCATGAGAAGACGATGAAAGACGACGGCGAGCCGCGTCTGGCCGAGCGTATCTACTTTCCTGGCTTCCCCGAGGATTTTGCTACCGGCGGGAATCAGCACATGTTGACGGTCGTGAGAATAGATGTTGTCCGAGAGCAGACAGTTCACCGGCCCCGGGAACGTGCCGTCAAGGCGGTTGAGGAGCAGAGCTTCGAGAACTGTGCCCTCGAAGATCACGAAGGTCTTTCCGGTTGCGGCTTGAGCAGGACTCCCCACAGAAGCGTCCCGATTTGAGGCTTTCTCCTTCGGCTCCTGGGGGAGAGTTTCAGGCACGGCGGCCGTTGCGCCACGCTGCGAGCTGGCAGTGGGAGCCGGAGCGCGGGGGGTGACGGGAGAAGAGGAAAGGGCAACCTGCTGCATCTGTTCGAGCAGTTGTTCCTCGCGGGCCAGTTGCGGCCCAATCTGTGCCAGTCCCGGGTCCGGTTCTGGCGCAGATGTGCCGTTGGCCGATTGGGAGAAGAGCGGTGGGTTGCCTGGCGCTAAGTTGAGCGCCGCTGGAATCGTGAGTCTGCTCGATGGCGCGAGCCCATCGTTGCGAAAGCTGAGGGCCACGTTGTCGGCAAAAGAGGACAGATAGCGACGTTTCCTGGCTTCGTTTCGGATCGGGTCGGTTGGCTGTCCTTCCCCAGGCTGAGATCCGGCAGCGGCGTCGTTGGGGGCAGGATACGCTGCGCTGGAGGACACAGGGGTGGCCGGGGTTGCGTAAGCGGGGGGAGAGGCGGCATGGCCCGGCCATTTCCCCTGTGCCGCGAGCTGCCTTTGTTCTTCCAGCAACGCGGCTTCAGCCTGGGGAGCGGACTCTCGTTGACTTTGCTCGATGCCTTTCTGAAAGTCGAGAACCTTGCCTCGATTCACCGGCAAGGGAGACAGTGGCGCGACCTTCTCGTCAGCCGTCTTCATGCTCGGACGCTTATGCCCGGTAACTGCCATGATGACAACCATGGCTAGCGCCAAACCGACCAACACGAACGCCTGCAGGTTCTTCGGCAACAGACCAGATGGCTTGAGCGCTTTGTCTCTGATAGTTTCTTCCATGGCAGCCTCCTTCCGGGCAGGTTCGTTCTGGTGCGAGAGGCTACTTTTCCGCCTTCAGACGGTTAAAGGTGACCTTCTTCTTGCCGACCATCATGTACCCGCTATCGACGATCTTGGGGATCACATAGAAACCGTCCTCGTATGTAAAGTTAATGAGGCTCGGCTTCGAATCTTTGAGCTCGTAGATCGCCGGCTTCTCCGGTGCCGATGACCTCACGTAAGTGAAGGTGTCGTCGTGATAGATCTGCGACACGAGAAAGGGAGGTTGCGTGGCTTTGTGGCTATACGCGTAATCAAACTCGAGCTTGGCCGGATAGGTCCGCTTGTATTCAGCAATCTGGGCCTCCGCTTTGGCTTGAGCCTGCTCAATCTGGTGCGCGACTTGAGCGCGCAATTCCGACAACTCATTCTTGTAGGCTTCGGCTTCGCTTGCCCGGATGAACTTCGCCGGCGCAGGACTTCCGGCAACGTCCGACCCTTCCTCCTGGACAACAAAAATCTTGAGATCCGGCTCGCCGTTTTCCTCTTTGCTGATTTCGGTCAGCAGGAACGAGTAGACGTGTCCGCTCGCGGTAACCAGATTCAGGTTGCTGCGAATGCCGGGCTGTGCCGGGTGCAAATAGCAGAGGTTGTGGGTGCCGTTGATGATCCAAAAGTCCTTGTCGCCAGTGGTGAAATCGAGGATTTCTTCGGCGGCCGGCAGGATGATCAAGGTCGAGAAGCGGACCTTCGCGCGAATGGGAATCACGTCCGTTGGGGAATATTTGACAATGCGCGCGCCGTTGTCGGCGCCCAGGAAAGCGGCGGACGGCGAGAGCAACAACAGCCAGATAAATCTTCCCGCGAACCTTTTCACGATGACCTCCTGGAGAACGACTTTTCGCCAGTTAACGGGGCGAATCCGCGTCGGCCAAAACTTCGAGTCCCTTTTCGAAACCATGGGCAGCGAACGCTTGCTCGCGCTTGCGGTTGTCGTAAGGATCGTTGGTATACAGCCAGTAGCTCTTGGGGTCGACGTTGAGGTTTGCCACCTTTGAAACGTCGGGATTCTTGATCAGCATCTGCCGCTTGGGGACAAGCCCGGTGATGAGATCGATCTCGTTGTCGTTCAGGTGAAAGTGCTGCCGATAAAGGTCCCGGTCCATATCGGGATTGGCCAGGAAGATCTTGGTGACACAACTCTCCAAAATGATGTCGAGAATGTCCGACTTGCGAAGTTCGTCGAGTGACTGAGTGGAGAGCACGAGTGCGGCGTTGTGTTTTCGCCAGGTTTTCAGGGCTTCGACGATGTAGGCGCGAATGCTCGGGTTCTTCAAAAATACCCAGGCTTCATCGATAAAGAACGCTTTGAAGATGTGGCTCAATTTCGGGTCGCGAATGATGGCGTC
>JASHRE010000034.1 GCA_030037515.1 Candidatus Sulfotelmatobacter sp. | reverse complement strand
GGCAAGGGCTCCCTGTCCAAAGGCACTGCCGGTGTTACCTGCAGTTTGCACTGTGTGCGGGTTCGCAGTGTCGTTAACTGCGGTCAGGCGCAGCGTTTGTGGCGTGACGATGTAATACACATAACTGGCCCCATTCGAGAGATCCATGATGCCGCGACCGTTTGTGTCCGGCGCGGTAAAGGTCCCAGTAAAAGGAGTTGAGCTATAGCCGGACGCTCCGCCTCCAAGGCTGCTGTCGAAAATCCCGGCGCTGATCGTACCTACCCCGTCGGCGGTAAAGATACCGCCCCAGCTGCCATTGAACCCCATGGCTCCGTCATAGCCCGCGAGGGTAAATGAATAACCGCCCGAGACCGACGATGTCGAGAAAGGTGCAGTCTGCAGGTCCATGCTTCCGGTACCACCGAAGGTAAGCCCGGCAAATTGATCAATCTCGGCGATCGTAAGGTGGGAATTGGAGGTAGCAGTGATCGCGTTCGTCTGAGAGCAGCAATTCTGAATACTCCATGTCATCGTCCCGAACCCGGTTGTCGCATCGAGTGTGTAAGTACCGGTAATCGGGAAGTTTCCGTAAGACCCATTTGTTGAGTAATCGGTTTCACCACCAACAACATTCCCGTTCCCGTCCAAGGTAACACTACCAACCATCCCGTAGGCCGCGTACCCTGACATTACGAACGCATACTGCTGCGAAATGTTGACGGTCTGACTTATGCTCTGCGAGGTGTCAGTTACCGACGTTGCCGTGATCGTGACCGGGTATGCTAAGTTTGTAGTAATCGGGCCATTGGGCGGGGCAACCGGCGGAGTATATTGCGTGCCAACTTCATATCCAGTAGTGGTCGGGCTGAAACTGCCACAGGCTCCGGTCGGGGTACAACTCCAGGTCACGCCGTTATTTTTTGAATCATTCAGCACATTGGCTACCAGAGCGACCGGCTGCCCGGCGATGGTTGGCGTCGGTGGCGGCTGCACCATTTGCACGGAAAGCGCTCCACCCGTGGTGCCGGGAAGCTTATCAATGCCATTGCAGGCGCACAGAATCACAAAGGGGAGGGTCAACAAACTAGAAAGAAGGATTCTGCGGTTCATGGTTCACCTCGGGATGGAGTGAGTTATCGAATCGCCCAAGCACGAAGAAGGTCAGGAAGAGCAAGCGCATCTGAATACGGGAACGGCGCCACTTCGCCGCGCTCCGAACGAAATGGGCGGCGGATGCGCTGTGCCGGGCGGCTAATTTGTACTGTGTCGGACTAAGTTGCCGGTTCGTTGTGTCTCCTTCGCGGCTGCGTTTTTTGAGAAACGTAGCGGCACAAAGACAACTTGCAACAACCGATGCGAAACTGGAATGTAACTTAATGAGTGCGCGCTGACTCGACGTTTCAGCGTAGGCCAAATGCAGACCGCAATGCTCAAGCCACTCGGAACTCGGTTCGAAAGTATGGCTGGAGCGGAGGGGAAAAGAAATAGTAGACATTTAACATTAATTGCATTAACGTAACCTTCCGTGAAAGGGACTTCTTCCCATTTTGGGCCGCGATCGCAATCTCCAAGCCAGCTGATCATCCACGAATTGCAGGAATATTTGCGAAAAACGCGTATACGGCGCGTACATTTCAGCGATGGCAGCACGGCGCCGCCGCCGCTGGCCTACGTCACGAACTTTCCACGCCTTTCGATTCCGCTGACGGGATGCGACCGTATGCAGATCGCCCGTTCGGGGCGGACGGACGCGATCCGTCCGGTTCGCGGTCATGCCGTATTTGTTCCTGATCATGCGTGGAACAAACCCGAGTGGTCGGAACCTGTCGAGGTAATGACGTTTCTGTTTGGAGTAAAGCAGATTGGAATCAGCCTGGTACAACACAAGGGCGGATCGCACATACAGCCGTTGGCCGTCAAGGCGCATGTCCACAGCGGTTACGACGTGCCCACGCACAGCGTTCTGGCGGCGCTGATGGTGCTGGCGACGGACCACGCCAGTGGCGCTTTAGCCCGCTTGCTGACACAATCTCTGCTTTACGCCTGCCTACGCCTGTTGAAGTCGCCGCGGAAACAGGCTCCACGAAAGGCCATCCGGACGTATGAATCGATTTGCCTGTATGTGCAGGAAAACTTTCATCGTCCGATCACGCGGGAAAGCATCGCCGGGTATTTCGGCCTGGCACCGAACCATGTGTCGCGGCTGTTCCGCAAGGAAGGTTTTATGCGTTTCAATGATTATCTGAATCTGGTGCGGATCAATCGCGCCAAGTTCATGCTGCAGAATTACAACATGTCACTCAAGGAGATTGCGGCCGGCTGCTGTTACAGCGATGCGGCGTATTTTTGCCGGGTGTTCAAGAAAGTATGCAAAGTTACTCCCACCGAGTACCGGGCAACCCATATTGCGCACGCCCCCGAGGAGCCCTCGAAGACCTCCGCGATGAATGTTACCTCAGTACAATAAACGTTCCATCTCTCCTGTATCCACGAGTAGGACAAATCACACATACTACCAAGCTTGTCAAGCCTAAGCCCGATGGGAGTTCTGGATTGCGATAGCCTCACGGATTTCGAAAAAACCGCAGCGCCCGTGCCATTCATGCCAGATTTTCTCAATGCAAGCCCGCACGGTAAATTCGTTCCTGACTCTACGACAGTTCCGGAGAAGGAGAGATTCGCGCGTACAATACACCAAATCGTTTCGGCACCGGACCCTGAATGCTCGAGCCACTTCAGAAACTAAGGCAGCATCTGTTGACGGGAGTCTCTTACGCGATTCCGTTCATCGCGTGCGGCGGCATTCTGATCGCAGTCTCGATCGCGTTTGCCATGACACCGGCGGGGCCGGATTTTTCGAACTCTCCGCGTCTGAAACTCGTATTTGATGTCGGCACGGCTTCATTTGCGCTCATGTTTCCGGTGCTGGCCGGATACATTGCGTACTCAATTGCGGGTAAGCCGGGATTAGTTCCGGGATTCCTTGGCGGCTATCTTGCGGGTCAAGTCCGAGCGGGATTTATCGGGGCAATTCTGGTCGGGATACTGGCCGGCTATGTTGTCGAACTGCTGAAAAAGATTCCGGTGTCGAAATATCTTCGGCCGATTATGCCCATTCTTGTGATCCCGATCATTTCGGGAGCGTTCATTGGCGTGGTGATGATTAAAGTACTCGGTGGGCCGATCGCCATGTTCATGGATCGTGCCAATCGAGCACTGCAGTCGATGAGCACCGGGAATGACGTCTTACTGGCGATGCTGCTGGGGGCCATGATTGCAGTCGATATGGGCGGCCCCGTGAACAAGACCGCGTTCTTTTTTGGCGCCGCCATGATCAGCGAAGGTAACTACAGAATTATGGGAGCATGCGCGGCGGCGATTTGTACTCCTCCGTTGGGAATGGGGCTGGCAACGCTGCTGCGCAAAAGTTTGTGGAGTGTGGAGGAGCAGGAAGCCGGGCTTGCCGCTTTGGCAATGGGCCTGATCGGAATTACAGAAGGAGCGATTCCGTTTGCGGCGGCCGATCCGATTCGGGTAATCCCCAGTGTGGTGCTCGGCTCCGCGGTCGCGGCGGTCGTCGCCATGATCGGGAGCGTGGGCGATCACGCTCCGCATGGCGGTCCCGTCGTTCTGCCGGTCGTCGACCATCGTGGAGTCTATGTGGTCGCCATCGTGGCCGGAACAGTTGTGACTGCAACGGCGGCAATCCTGCTGAAGCTGAAAAGCAGTACGAAGAATACAGAGGAGGTGCAGCCGTGAAAATCGTCGCAGTAACGGCGTGTCCGACCGGCATCGCTCATACGTATATGGCGGCTGCTCGTCTGGAGAAAATTGCCAAGAATCTTGGCCACGACATCAAAGTCGAAACGCAAGGGGCGATGGGCATCGAAAATAAGCTGACCGAGAGTGACATTCGCCAGGCGCAAATCGCCATTTTCGCCATCGATATCGAAATCGAGGGGCGCGAGCGATTCAATGGAGTCAAAGTCATACAGGTTCCGCTGCAGGAAGCGCTGAAAAATCCGGAAGGAATCTTCGTCAAGATTCAACATTGAACGAATGTCAGACCGGAATCATAAACCGCTGGAACTGTTTTTTTCCTGCCCGCTCGTGAGCGGATTGCACGCGCGTCCTGCGAGCCATTTAGCCGAGGTGGCCAATCAGTTTTCCTCAGAGTGTTCGCTGAAAAATTTACGCAACGGTGTGGTGGCAAACGCCAAGAGCGTGCTCGGGATTATTTCTGCTGACATCCGGCACCATGACCGCTGTGTGCTGCTTGTGAGCGGAGCCGATGAACGCGCGGCGCACAAATCTTTGCACGCCTTCGTGCACGAGACACTGCCGAAATGCGATGTTCCCCTGGTCGATGTCGCTACGTCTTCGCAAAGCAACTCGATGCCGCGAGCACTCAAAGCCGCAGGTGCAGTCTTTATTTCCGGCGTGCCCATTAGCCGCGGGATTGGCCAGGGACAGGTCGTCGTGCTTAGAAGGATGAGTCTGCCGGAGAAGGCCGGTTCCAGAAAAGTGGCGACGAATCCGAATCACGAATTGGACCTGATCCGAAACGGGCTGGCCTCGGTCCGTCACCAAATCCTGGAGAAGCTGAAATACTCGCTCACGCCGGTGGGGAGTGCCGTGCTGCAAGCGGACCTGGCGATAGCAAGTGACGTCTTGTTATTGGAAAAGCTCACCGAGCAAGTGCTTGGCGGGAAATCCGCCGGGCGTGCCGTGGTCGAGACGGCGGAGTACTTCATCGATCTGCTTGGGCGTTCCGAGAGCAAGTACATTCGGCAGCGGTCGGCGGATATCGAAGAAATCTGCATGCAACTGTTGGAAGAAGTGTGTGACGAAAGTCCAACTCAGTCAGTCTCGCTAAGCGAGCCTTCCGTTCTGGTCGCGGAGAGTTTGGGTCCGCAGCAATTGCTGCAGTTGGACCGGCGGTGGTTGAAAGCTCTAGTCCTGGAGCACTCGGCGGGAACCTCGCATGCGGCGATTCTTGCGCGGTCGCTGGGGATTCCGACGCTGGCCGCCGTGAGAAATGCGCGCCTGCTTCTTACTCCCGGGAGCGAAATTGTCGTGGACGCGCATCGAGGATTATTGATTCCGCAGCTATCTGCTGGTATAAGGCGATTCTACGAACGCGAGCAGAGGACGCTGGACCTCCGCAAAACCGCATGGTCACGGGATTTGCGAAACGCGGCGGAGACTGACAGAAAGAGGATCGAAGTTGCTGCCAACGCGTCGTCGGGCGAAGAGTCCATCGCGGCGTTCGGAAATGGAGCAGACGGCATTGGCCTGTTCCGTACGGAAATGATTTTTCTGGGCCGGGACGGTCCGCCTTCGGAGCAAGAGCAGTTTGCCATCTATTCCGAGGTCGTACGTGCGGCTGAAGGCCGCCCGGTGATTATTCGCACATTCGACATTGGAGGGGACAAGAAAGTTGCTTATCTGAACTTGACCCGGGACGAGAATCCGTTTCTGGGATACCGGGGCGCTCGCATTTACGCAGACCACCGGCCGGTGTTACAGGCACAATTACGCGCCATTCTTCGCGCCTCAACTGAGGGTGGCGTGCGCATCATGGCGCCGATGATTACGTCGCGCGAGGAGATCGTTGAGTTCAAAGCAGCGATCGCCGAGGCGAAAAGGTCGCTAACCCGGGAAAGCGTTCCATTTGATTCCGAGATTAAAATCGGCGTCATGCTCGAGGTGCCTGCTCTGGGCTTCAGTCTGGATCAGATCTGCCCCGAGGTCGATTTCCTCAGCATTGGGACCAACGACCTGAGTCAATATTTCTTTGCTGCCGATCGAAGCAACGCGAACGTGTCGTCGCGTTTCAGCGTTCGTCATCCTGCCTTTTTGAGGTTCCTGGAACAAATCTCGCAGCAGGTGCGCTTTCATCATAAGTGGCTCGGAGTTTGCGGCGATATGGCGGCCAATATCCAGAACCTACCGCTCTTCTTGGGATTAGATTTGGACGAGATCAGCATCCCTGGAGCGGAAATCCACGAGTTCAAGCGCGCTCTATCGAAACTCGACGCAGACGAGTGCCGAAGAGTGCTGGAGCGCGCGCTGGCTTGCAAACACGCGTCCGAGGTCGATGAATTACTCACCGCGCGGCACGGACAAATGCAAGAATCTCTCGTCAGCGACGACCTGGTGGTCCTAGGAAGCACCAGCCGAACCAAGGAAGAAGTCATACAGGAGATGGTCGATGCGTTTTACATTGCCGATCGGACCACGGACCGGCATCTTCTGGAAGAAGCATTGTGGGCGCGTGAAGAAGTGTACTCCACGGGACTTGGGTTCGGCTTTGCCACGCCGCACTGTAAAACCGACGCCGTCACCAGCGACGCGATCTGCGTCCTGCGACTGAACGATCCCATTCACTGGGACTCGGTCGATGGAGAACCGGTTCGCATGGTGGTTTTGCTCGCTCTTCGGGATTCCGAGAGCGCCACCACGCACATGCAGGTTTTTTCCGCCTTGGCGAGGAAATTGATGAATGAGGAGTTCCGCCATCACCTGCTGCGAGCTGAAACTGCGGGCGCTGTTACGGCATATCTGAGGGACGAGTTGGGAGCAGCGATAGGGAAAAGCAACGAGGCACAGGCGCCCGAGCCTTCGGTACAACCACAAGCTCCGTGAACTTCTTCCGCGTCGACCGGCCACTGAAGACTCAGATTAGCCAAGGTTCGGCAGAAATCAAATGACAACGCCATCCATGCGAAAGGTACGTCGCCTGGGCGTGAAGGATGGGACCAGTTTCGGACCGAGCGGGGCAACAGTTTCGGGCCAGAACGATTGGAAATCGTGCTTGTCTCCGGTGCGATAGAAATCCAGCAGGTAAGCCTGATCGCAGGCGGTGTACTTCGAAAACCATTCATCCGCGGTCGTGATGCCGGCCCGGTGCAACAGGAACAATCCGTAACGAGCCGCTTCTTGTTCATAAGCGAGAATTGCCGGAAATAGTTCCTGCGCAACTGGAGGCTTGTATTGCCTCCCGAATTCAAATGTTCCCGGGTCGACATTCCATTGGACGGTATGGCCGAAGAGATGCGCGAGCAGAAACAGCCGCTGCTCGGGAGTTACAGAATAGTCGATGTGAATTTCGAGACCATCGAGATCGCCCGTCAACGGATCAGGAATATCGCGCGTAACCACAACGATGCCGTAATCACTCTTAAGCACCTGTTCTACGCGCGTGCAATATTCGGCGAAAGGAACGGTAGACATTTTCTGGTTAGCGAGGGGATGTTCCTTCATTTTTCATCTTCTTCATTCTTCGCTTGCGCAAATCTTCGAGCAGATACTTGAGGGAGGCGCACTCCTGAATCACCGCGTCAATCTTTGGGATTGTCACCCTCAACTCTTTTTCTTCAACCACGCCGTCGGCGAGGGTTTCGGCAACACTTTCCAAAGCTTGGCCAACATCTTTGATCAGACGGGAGACGGCCAGCACTTCCTTATCGAGAGGAACTCTGGGATCGGGAATTTTGAAGGCCACGCGTCCCACCTGGCTCTCCAGAAAATCGAGCGCTTCGTAATTGCGCAGCAGGCCGCAAATCTGCGGCAGCAAGTGCGCGGGGAGAGGGCGATCTCCGCGCAGCCAGTACACGAGCGAGCGATAGTTTGTGCCCAGTTGCTGCGCGAGCAAGCGCAGATCGTACTCAGCTTTCGTTTCCACAGTTCGGCTCAAGATTGAAGCCAGTTCCTCAGCAGACACGATGCTCTCCCCGCAGTCCTGGATTGTTCAATTCAACATTCATTTTGAACAGCAGGAAAGCCCATTCTAGCTGAATTGCCGGGCTAACTCAGTTGACCTAATATTCTTCGCGATGGCCGCCGATAAGGCGAGAAATCACATGGTGGGACGTGACGAAAGCCATTGACTAGTGAAGGGCGACGCTGTAGGTTTCACTGTCGACACGGATGGCCGGTCTCGGCCTTTTCTGATCGGACCACCATCTGGATGTGTTCGGGATGGAGGGGCGATGAGCAAGAAATGGTACAACTACTTCGTCTCGGTCGATGGCAGCACTGACGATAGCACGGCGGCGGCTTCGCAAAGTGCCGCTCAGAGCGTGGCAGAGATTGCCTCGACCATCGCTGCGGAACCAAAATTCACGTCGCCGGTTTCTGATCCCACTTCCTTTGACGAGATCTATAAAGCCGCAGAGATTCCCGAGGCGCCACAGGGCTATTCCATTCTGAAAGTGGCGCACATGCTCGAGAGCGAGCATATTCGCGCGCTTCCTTCGGATGTGAAGAGGTCTTCCGTGCTTGTGGCCTTGGAAGCTGCCGGCGCCGACATTAAAGATGTGATTCAGGATGCGGTGCGCCGCGATCGCGCGCTTGACACTTACGAACGGGTGCAACAGCGCGCAGTGGATGAACTGGAGAATCGGAAGAATAAGGACAACGCCGACATTCAGGCGCAAATTGATAAATATCTGACGGAGCAGCGAGCGAAAATTCAGGCAAATAATGATGAAGTCGCGCGCGAAAAAGAATGCTTTACCGGCTGGCGGTTGAAGAAACAGCAGGAAGAAAAACGAATTGCCGACGCGGTGGGATATTTCGTCAGCGAGAATCCCATCACCACCGGCCCGGTGCAGACGCAGCTGCCGGTTGCGAAACCAGCGCAGAGATCGTAAGAGGAGGCCATTATGTGGCAACGCTTTTCGAGAATGATTCGCTCGTTTGTCGGATTCTTTATCTCGGTCGCAGAGGACCCTGAGTTGATTCTGCAGCAGAACATTCGCGACATGAACGACCAGGTGCCGCGCATGAACGAGAGCATCGCTATGGTTAAGGCGAATGTCACGCTGCTGGAGAAGGAAGAAACGAAATATAAAGACGACGTTGCCAGCCTAGCCGCGAAGGTAAAGGCGGCGATCCAGGCGAACCGGGACGATCTCGCGGGCAGCTTCGCCGCACAGCTAGAGCAGGTGAAAGGCGCATTGGCTCGAACCCAGGGCCAGCTGACCACGGCTCGCGCGGCATTCGACAAGGCCATGACCGTGAAGCAAGCCTTCATGCGCGAGAAGGAGCGCAAGACGCAGGAAGCGCTCAACGCGATCGCAGATTATCGTCGCGCGCAGTGGCAGAAGAAAGTTGCCGACGCGATGGAACAGTTCGAAGTCGCCGGCATCAGCCAGACGCATGACGAAATGGTCCGCAAGATCGAAGAGATGACTGCGGTCAACGAAGCTCGCATGGACATGGCGATGAGCAACGTGGACCAGCAGAAGATCAAGATCGAGGACGAAGCGCAAAAATTGCAGGCCAGCGAACTGGTCAAACAATTCAAGATCGAGATGGGTCTTGCGCCGGCACAGGCGGCAACGCCCGTGGCCGCTGAAAAAACCATTGCCGCGAAAGAGCCGCAACGCACGGCCTAGAGGGCGAGTGGCTTGAAACAAGACAAGCTATAACTGGCCTGCTTGGGGCAGGTCCACAGGAGAAAGTAAGGGAGGCACGCCATGGCGGTAAAAATTGAACGAGGCGGGTGGGTACTAATTTTCATTATCGGCGCGGCGCTGGTGGGATACAGCCTGGCCCGTTATGGATTGATCGATCTCAGCAAATTCGGCTTCGGGAAAAACTCGTCGTCGACGGCCAGCAACGGCGAGACCGTGGACGCGTCGAAGCCGCTGCTGGTCCCGGTTGCTTCGACGAGCAGCAATCCGGAAGTGCGCGTGCGCGTCAACGTGTGGGTGGGATGCGTGGGAGGGCTGGTTGCGAACGGCGGTCTCGACACACAACCGGATTCGATCTATGGCAAGAAGGGGCTGAAGGTTTCGTTCAAGATCATCGATGACTGGACCGAAGGAGCGGCCGCGTTGGCGACGAATAACGTCGATGTGATGCTGACGACGGCGGACGTCTACGCAAAAGATTATGCGCAGTTCAAAGAAAAAGGATTCGGCTCGCATGCATTCCTGATGGTTGATTGGTCGCGCGGGGCAGATGGAGTAATCGGCAGACAGGGGATCAACAGCATTGAAGATCTTGCCGGAAAAACGATTGCTTTTGCGCCTTACACGCCATCGCACTTCCTGCTGTGGAATGGTCTGCAGGCTTCCGGGTTGAGCACGCAGCAGAGGAACGAGATCTTCAACAAAGCCGTGCACACGAAGGACGGCATCGAGCCGGCGACCCTGTTTGCACAAGAAAAAGTCGATGCTGCGGTCGCCTGGGATCCGGATATGAGCGACGCGGTCGCGAAGCGTCCGGGATCGAAGAAAATCTATGACACGCGCATTGCGAACCGCCTAATCGCAGACATCCTTGTGGTGAGCGACAGTTTCTCCTCCCAGCATCCGCAGACGACCCTGCAGTTTGCGCAAGGATGGCTCGAAGGCGTGGAGTTCATTAAGACACAGCCGGATCGCGCGTACAACCTGATCGGCGCGGTGAAAGACTTCAACATTCCTTCTGATCTGGCGAAAACAATGCTCGGTGGAGTGAAGCTTGCCGATTACGCAGACAATCGTTCGTTCATGGGCGCGGCCGGATCGAACTCGGATTACGCGAACATTTTCCGCATGGCGCAGGACATGTATCACGAAGCGCTGATCATCAAGCACACAAATAATCCCGAAGAGAGCCTGGACCGGCGCTACGTCGAGAAACTGCAAGACAACTTCTCGATGGCGTCGACCGAAACTCCGATCGAATACAAGGAGCCGGCGAAGGGGGCCACGCCACTGGCTACGCAACATCGATCGATTTATTTCGATCCGAATTCGTCGCGCATGAGCCTGGATTCACGCGCCGTGGTTGACGAGCTCGCCGGCACGATGCGCGCGTACGAGAACACGGTCGTCGATATCGAGGGCAACACCGATTCCACGGGTTCGCGAGCGTACAACATCCAGCTTTCGCAGCAGCGGGCGGACGCCGTGAAGGACTACCTGGTCGAAAAGTACGGGTTTCCGGCGGTGCGGCTCAAGACCGCGGGCAACGGCCCCGACAAGCCGCTCGACACGAATGCAACCGCCGAAGGACGCGAGAAGAATCGGCGTACAGATATCAAGGTGTATGCCAACCCGGCGAGCTAAGCCATGCCCACGATCAGCGACCTGTTAACGATCAGGAAGGAAATTTCTCCGCGCGCGCGACTGGTGCTCGCGTTCGTGAGTTGGGGATTTGTTGTTCTGGTGTGGTTCGGACTGACTCACTGGGAGATTTTGCCGCCGTTCTCGTTACCGAAGCCGATGGGCGTGGTTCGGGCATTCGGCAAGCTGTGGACGGAGTACGACCTGCTCGGCAACGTTGTTGAGAGCTGGTGGCGAATTGCGCAAGCATTTTTCTGGTGCGCGATCATAGCGATTCCACTTGGAATTCTGATGGCCAGCTTTCGCTGGCTCTTTGAGCTGATCAATCCGGTTGCCGCGCCGATGCGGGCGATGCCGCTGACGGCGTTTCTTCCCGCATTCATCGCTTTGTTCGGGATGGACGAAACGATGAAGGTCGCGTTCCTCTGGTTCGGCATGTTTTTTTATTTGCTCGCGGTCGTCGTTGAGGAAGCGAATCGCGTTGACAATGCATTGCTCGAAACCGCGTACACGCTCGGAGCCAAGCGGCGTCACGTTTTGTGGTTGATGTTTCGCGCGTCCTTCCCCGCGATCTTTTCTTCATTTCGAATTTTGTACGATATTGGCTGGACGTACGTGATCCTCGCCGAAATGGTCAACGCGCGCAAAGGTGTGGGATACATGGTCGAGGCTGCGCGCAAGGTGCTCGATTTCGAGCGCGTGTACGCGGGGATTATCGCCATCGGCATCGCCGCATTTTTGTTCCGATTTCTGCTCACGTTTTTGGAACGGCGTCTTTTCCCCTGGCGGCAGGCGGCGACGACTTTTTTGTCTGGAGCGGCTGCGGCTGTCCCCAGCGCGCATGCGCATTTGAAGGCGGCGAAACATGGAGCCTAGAAAATCCAAAATTACGGTGAAAAATGTTCTCCGCTCCTTCGCTTCGCCCAAAGGCGAGAGAATTGACGCGCTTCACGACATTAATTTCGACATTGAAGACGCGTATTCGAAGGAAGGCCGGGATGTCGGAGAATTTCGCGTGCTGCTCGGTCCTTCGGGATGCGGGAAGTCGACGCTGTTACGGCTGATCGCGGGACTGGATCATCCTGACAGGGGCGAGATTCTGGTCAACGACCAGCCGGTGCACGGGCCGGGGAAAGATCGCGGCATGGTGTTTCAAAAATACACCTCGTTTCCCTGGTTGAGTGTGGCTGATAACATAGGCTACGGTCTGAAGATCAACGGAGTTTCGGCGGAGAAGCGAAAGGAAACCGTTGGGCAGCTGGTCCAGGCCGTGGGGCTAAGCGGGTTCGAGAATTCGTATCCCGAAACGCTTTCGGGCGGGATGCAGCAGAGGGTTGCGATTGCACGGACGCTGGCGCTGCGTCCATCGGTGATCTTGATGGACGAGCCGTTTGGAGCGCTGGACGCGCAGACACGGAGCGAGATGCAGCAGCTTTTGCTGCGAGTGTGGGATGAGACCGCCAGCACCATCCTGTTCGTGACCCATGATGTGGAAGAGGCGATTTTCCTGGCCGACAGAATTTTTATTATGAGTGCGCATCCGGGAACGATCGTTGAAGATGTTCAGGTGCCGTTCGATCGGCCACGCGACCTTGGCCTGAAGCAGCGCAATGAATTTCACGAACTGCAAAATTACGTTCTCGGATGCCTGCGCCGCGCGCCCGGCAGCGGTCAGGTGCGAGTGAGTGTCTAGATGGCTCTGCTCAGCTCTCAAGACCCGTCCAATCCTCCCGACCAGCAAGAGCAGATCAGCTACGTCAAAGAGGCGTTTCATCTGCAATACAACTTAATTGCGCTGGCCGGCGTAGGAGCGTTCGCACTGATCAGCGGCAGTTTCTTACCGATCGTTCTGGCCGGGGGATTGGAATTGATGTATCTTGCGACCGTCCCGCACAACGACCGTTTCCAGCGGCTGATCCGATCGTGGAAGTTTGCCGAGCAGCAAAAGAAAAAACAGCAACAGCTTGGAGAAATGCTGCGGACGCTTCCCTCGGAAATGCAGAGCCGCTACGTTCACTGCGTACAGATTTGCAACGCGATTCGATCGAACTTCGCCCAATTTTCCCCGACTTCGCAGATTTTTCTCCGGCAGATTGATGCACGGCTGCAGGGACTGCTCAGCGGCTATGCGCGTTTGCTTCTCGCCGCAGCCCAGCAGCAGCAATACATGCGCAGCACCGATCCGGGAGAATTCAAGCGCGAAATTGCAAGCCTGCAGAGAACGATGGCCAGCGATCCGCCGAAAGTGCAGGAGATCAATAAGAAGCGGATTGAAATTCTCAGCAAGCGCCAGGAAAAATTCGACAAGATTTCAGAAAACCGGAAAGTTGTTGACGCGCAACTCTCCGCCGTGGAAGACGTTTTGATGCTGGTGCGGGATCAGTCGGTCACGATGCGCGATCCGCAGCAAGTCAGCGACCGCTTGGATAGCCTGGTGCACGATGTCGAGCAGACCGAGCAGACGGTGCAACAGGTGGAAGCGATCTTCAGCGATCTTTCGCCGGATCTCGACGGGCTCATGTCGCTCGATGACTCGGCTGCGTCTTCTTCCTCCGGACCAGCCCGCATAAGGATCTCGAACTGATGTCGACCACCTCGCCCAAAGCGGAAACTTATCTCGACGGTTTGCCCGCGTGGGCGCGCGAGTTTTCCGAAAAATACTATTCGCGATCGTTCGCTTTGTTCCTACTTTCGGGCAATGTT
>JASHRE010000340.1 GCA_030037515.1 Candidatus Sulfotelmatobacter sp. | reverse complement strand
GTCGCCGGAAGCTTCACCTTCGGGAACTTTGGCGTCGACGATGCCAAAGCTATGTTCGGGTGGCATTCCTTCCGCCCCCCCTTCCTTCGGCGTGCCATAGAGAATTTTTTTGCCATCGAAGGAAAGAACGTATTCATCGGCGCCTTCCAGGAAAATATGATCCTTGCGATCTTTCAAGTCGTAGGCGTGAAGCGCCGTGCTTCCGGGCAACGGACCGGACAATCCCTGGATCGGCGTCGAAACGTAAAAGATCACGCCCGGCGCCGCCGCGAGATTTTGCAAATTGCCGGCAGGGATGGGCAGAGCGACGGTCCGATTCTGAATGCCGTCGAGATCGATGCGGAAATTCTTGAGCGGCGGGCGTGTGCCCGGCTTGGCCTCTCGCTCTTCCGCTGCCGACTGCGTTGTCGGGGTGGGCTGCGTTGGGGGCGGTGCCGGAGTCTGTGGCTTCTTGGGCGGAGTCTCCGGCGGTTTCTGCCCCGGCGTGGGATTGAGCAAAACATCGGGAGCAGGGGGAGCCATCACTTCGTCGCTTAACACAGGAAACGGTGAGGGCTCATCGGCGCGCAGCGTCGTGATGTAGACGCGAGTGGCGAGTGGATTGGAAAACTCCATGTCATACACGCCAAGGACTTCATTGAAGTCGCGATTCGAGAAGAAGTACAGATACTTCCCTTCCGGATCGAAGTATGGGCCGGTGCTGTTGCTGGAGTCGTCGGTGACTGCGGAAGTCTTCTTGTCGGCGAGGTTGTAGAGATAAACCACGCCATTGCGATTCACCTCCTGTTTGGAATACACCACCCAATTACTGTCGGGAGACCAGTTGTAGTCGGTGATGTCGAAATAGTGTCCCTGATCGATCTGAACTGGTTTCTTCTCGTCGATGTCGACATACCAGAGGCGCACGTCTTTGTCGGCAAAAACCAGTTTCTTGCTATCGGGAGACCAGAGCGGTGGCAGGCGATAGACCTTGCCATCGAACGTAATTCGCTGCTCCTGGCCGGCGCCGTCCTGCGGCGCGATGTAAAGTTCTTCTTCGCCGGTGCGATCGGAGATGTAGGCAACCCATTTCCCGTTCGGCGACCAGGCGACGTATTGCTCGCGGATGCCCGGCGTGCGCGTGAGATTGCGAATGCTGCCTTCTTTGGCGGGAACGGTAAAAACGTCGCCGCGCGCGGTAAAGGCGGCACGCTTGCCATCGGGGGCGATGTCGAAATCAGTAATCAGATTGCTCACGTGCGCCCAGTGCTTGCGGGCGTAGTCGCGATCGCCGGGAAGATAAATCGTGAGCTTGTGTTCTTTTTGCGTGGCGAGGTCGAACAAGTAAAGATAGCCGGCGTTTTCGAAAACGATCGAATCCGGACCGAGGCTCGGCCAGTTCACATCGAAATCGGTGAAATGCGTCAGTTGTTTGATCTGGTGTGAACTCAGGCTATAACTGTAGAGATTCAGCCGATGCTCGGGGCCGCGATCGGAATCGAAGTAAATGGTGTCGCCATGCCACATGGGAAATGTGTCGGTCCACTCCGTGTGCGGCATCTGCTCGATGTGATTGTTTTTGAGATCGTAGATCCAGATGTCTTGCGCCATGCCGCCGGTGTAGCGCTTCCAGGTGCGGAAGTTGCGGAAGATGCGATTGTAAGCGATGCTGTTTCCGTCGGCGGAAAACGAAGTCAAGCCGCCTTTGTCGAGGGGAAGAGCTTCGGGCAATCCGCCGTCAACACCGACGCTGTAGAGCCGACCGAACCAGTCGTTGTAGGTGTCGCGGCGTGTGAGGAAAACGATGCGCTTGCTGTCGGGCGTCCAGGTGATGACTTGATTGTGGACCCCCATGCGCTCGTTGAGGTGTCCGCCACCTGGGTGGAAAGTCAACTGCTTTGGCTCGCCTCCATCGGAAGTCATGACGTAGACGTTGTAGTTGCCGTCGTATTGGCCGGTGAAGGCGATCCACTTCCCATCCGGAGAAAACTTCGCAAATAATTCCTGACCGGGCGCCGTCGTAATGCGCTGGGCCGTTCCTCCCTCTCGCGAGACGAGCCAAACGTCTCCGCCATAACTGAATGCGATCTTGTCTTTGGAAACGTCGGGGAAGCGCATCAGCCGGCCTTCCGGCAGGTTCTGGGCCAACCCGAGGGTGCCAATGCTGAGCAGGAAAACTGCGAGAATGAGACGAAAGCGCATCGAACTTCCTCCTTGCAAGGCGAGCGGGCGCAGAAAATATTCGCAACCAGTACGCCGCCGTTGAATCAAAAAAAGGTGCCGCCCCTAAACCAGTGATTGTACGACGATGAAGGCTGTGGTGTGTTAGCGGCCGACGGGTGATCGCTGGCGGCTGGTTTTCGGAAAACCGGCAGGGATGAACGATTGAGTGACATGCCGTTGCGCGGCGGGCTCTGGAACCGGTAGCATTTTAGCTACACAGAAATCATCAGGAAGGCATTGTGCTTTCGCGGATCTATTTTTTCTTTTTCCTAATAATTGCAATCTTGCCGGTTTCGGCCAGTGATGCGCTCGGAGCGCATAAACTGCTCGAGCAAGGCCACGTCGATCTGGCGGTCGGAACGCTGAAAGAACAGGTTCGCACCGAACCGAAAAACGCCGAAGCCTATAACCTGCTCTGCCGCGCTTATCTGATGGCGGACAAGTGGGACGCGGCGGTTTCCGCGTGCGAGCGGGCGGTGAAGCTGGAGCCGCAGAACAGCCAATATCATCTCTGGCTGGGACGAAGTTATGGCCAGAAAGCCGCGCATGTCGGCGCTTTCGCGGCCGCGCACGTCGCCGGGCGGGTGCGGGACGAGTTTGAGACGGCGGTGCGGCTGAATCCGAAAAATGTAGATGCCCACGACGATCTGGCCGACTTCTACCTTGAAGCTCCGTGGGTTGTGGGTGGGGGCGAGAAGAAAGCCGAGGCACAAGCGTCGGAACTGCAAAAGCTGGAACCGGCGCAGGCGGATTTGCTGAGAGCGCGCATTGCGGAAAAGAAAAAAGATTTTGGCACCGCCGAAGCTGAGATCAAGCGATCCATTCAAGACAGCGGAGGCATGCCCGGCTCGTGGATGGCGCTCGCGCGTTTGTATCGCACGACGGGACGTTTCGAGGAAATGCAGCACGCGATCGATCGCGCCACCGATCCCAGTTTGAATCGCGCGGACGTGCTCCCTCCAGCCGCCGAGATGCTGATCGACGCCAACCGTAATCTGCTGGGCGCGGAAAATCTTCTGGAGCGCTATTTGTCTTCGACCAATCCTTCCGAAGACGCGCCCGTTTTCAAGGCGCATTACCTGCTCGGCACCTTGCTGGAGCAACGCGGACAGCAGGAACAGGCGATCGCGCAATATCAGGCCGCGCTGGAACTGGCGGCCGAGTATGCTCCAGCGCGCAATGCCTTGGCGCGTTTGGCCAATCGCGCCGGCAACGAAGGCGTGCGGTAAGCTCCCAGCCTGCGGTTTGCATTGGCTGGGTCC
>JASHRE010000339.1 GCA_030037515.1 Candidatus Sulfotelmatobacter sp. | reverse complement strand
TGATCTTTCAGCCGCCGGATCACCAACTCGACCAACGTCCGACCGTATTCCGACTCGGCATCTTCGATTCTTGTGCGCATCATGCGCTTCATTTCCGCGATCGTGCGCATGCGCCGCGCCAGTGCCGCCACGGCGTATTCGTATAGTTCGTCTTCGCTATAGGACTTCTTCTGGGGACGGGAGAACGCCATGCGTGCTAACAATAGCGCGAATAGCCGTGGATTTGCGAGTCGTGAAGCCCCGAGCATCGAGCAGACCACGCGAGGAGCGATTTAACGGCCACGCGGCGACGGCAAAGGCGCGTTGCTCGCGCCTTTGCACCTTTCAGGCTGCAGGAGTCGAGGATGGTCCGCGACTCAGGCCGCGCTCGGTACTGGTTGCTCGCAACCCGGTACTCGAACTAGCGTCCCCCAAATCCGGCAGACTGCATCGATTGCCGGGAGATGTCCGCGGTCGACGCGATGCCCTGCATGCGCAGCTTGAAGTCGTCGGCGTTGGACGCGTTCTCGAGAGCGGTTTCGTAATTCACCAGACCAGCTTGGAATAAATCCCAAAGCGACTGGTCGAAAGTCTGCATACCGTACTGCGAAGTACCGGCGGCGATCGCGTCGCGGATCGCGCGCGTCTTTTCCGGAACCAGCACGCATTCGCGTATATATGCCGTGTTGATCATCACTTCGACGGCGGGCACGCGGCCTTCGGCATCGCAGCGGCGAACCAGCCGCTGGCTGATGATCGCGCGTAACACGGCCGCAAGCTGCATACGGATCTGTTTCTGCTCCGGCGGAGGGAAGATCGAGATCACGCGGTTGATAGTTTCGACAGCGTCCAGCGTGTGCAAGGTTGAGAACACCATGTGGCCGGTTTCGGCGGCGTGCAGCGCGGTCGAGATTGTTTCCAGATCGCGCATTTCGCCCACCAGAATGACGTCCGGGTCTTGACGCAAGCTGGCGCGCAGCGCGGCGCCGAACGACGGCGTATCGACTCCTATCTCGCGCTGGTTGACGTATCCCTTCTTGTCGCGATGCAGAAATTCGATTGGGTCTTCGATGGTAATGATGTGTTCCGCGCGTGTGGAATTGACGCGATCGACCATTGCCGCCAGCGTCGTCGATTTACCGGAACCGGTCACACCGGTGACCAACACGAGTCCCCGAGGCATGTCGCAAATCTGCTCGACGACTCTGGGCAAGAACAGTTCATCGAGTGCGCGAATCTTTGTGGGAATGACGCGGAGCACCAGTCCGACGTTGCCGCGCTGCTGGAAAATGTTCACACGAAATCGCCCCAGGCCGGCGACGCCATAGGCCATATCGATTTCCGTCGTCTCTTTGAATTTCTGCTTCTGCCGCGCCGACATCATGCTGAACGCCATGTTGAGCATATCTTCGGCCGAGATGCGCGGCTGATCCGTGAGCGGCACAAGTTCGCCGTCAATACGCAGGTGCGGATAGTTTCCGACTTTCAGGTGCAGATCGCTGGACCGCCGTTCGGTCGCGATGCGAAGCAAATCGTCAATATTCATGGGAGCTTTCCGGTCAGAATCCCTTCTGGGTGTGGGAAGGGCATGACTCCAGTTTGCCGCTTGTTTGAGCAAGTTGAAGCGCGCTGAAGAATGCCGTTCGTGAGCCAAAGCGGAACGCGGCTTCGCCGGCGAGAACGCCAGGCTCTTCAGAATGATCGCCCGAATCGTCACCATGCCCAAGATGACCTAGGTAACGGTCCCAGCGCCAATCGCCTGGACGATCGGGAAGGCCATCGGTGCGGAAAATGAAAGCCGCCCTCGGCCGGCGACTTATCGCCGATCCAACTTTATCGTGGCCGGAAGCTCGCCGATCTCTCCGGGACGGCTTCGGCTGGCTGCGGCATCTGGAAGGGCTCGTCGTAGCTGCCACCGTGGATCGACGGCACTTTCGATCCCATCGGACGCAAACAGGTCACCAGCTCTCCACCACGGTGGGTGCCGTGGTTGTTGAGGAGAAATTCCGGAGAGAGGCCTTGTCGAGACATACATTTCTGCTCCGAGGGATGTTGGGTTTGCCTCCGGATGACAGGTTGAAACAGGCGCCGGTAGCGCCTTTCAAAGTCTGACGATGTGCGGCAAATTATACGCCGACCGGTTGCTTGCTGCGCACGGGAACGGGAGTGAGCCAGCGATGGCGGTCGGCCTTCTCGCCGCGTACGATCGCGTAGAACTCCTTCTGCAAGGCGCGCGTGATCGGGCCCATGCTGCCGTTGCCGACCTTGATCTTGTCGACGGAACGGATGGGCGTGACTTCCGCGGCCGTGCCGGTGAAGAAGGCTTCGTCGGCAATGTAGAGCAGTTCGCGGGGAATCATCTGTTCGGCGACTTGGATATTGAGATCGTGCGCGATTTGCAGAATCGAATCGCGAGTAATGCCAGGCAGAACGGAATTGCCGAGGGGCGCGGTGATCAGCTTCTCGTGATGTACGACGAAGAGGTTCTCGCCCGAGCCTTCACTGACGAATCCGTTGATATCGAGCGCGATCCCTTCGACGTAGCCGTTGACGATGGCTTCCATCTTGATGAGCTGCGAATTCATGTAGTTCGCGCCCGACTTCGACATCGCAGGCAGAGTGTTCGGTGCGAGGCGCGTCCAAGAGGACACACAGACGTCGCAACCTTCGCTTTCGCCGCCGAGATACTTTCCCCACGGATAATTGATGATGTAGACCTCGGTGGGCGAGTTGAAAGGATTGACGCCCGCCTCGCCGTATCCTCGAAGAACCACCGGACGGACGTAGCATGGCCAGACGCCGTTGTGGGCGACGGCCTCGCACATGCCTTTGACCAGGTGTTCGCGCGTGAAAGGCACGTCGATGCGATAGACCTTGGCCGAGTCAAGCAGGCGCTGCATATGATCATCGGCACGGAAGATGGCCGGGCCGCTCGGCGGAGCGTAGCAACGAATGCCCTCGAATACCGACGATCCGTAGTGGACGACGTGCGACATGACGTGAATGGTCGCGTCGTCCCAGTTGATCAGCTTGCCGTTGTGCCAGATCTTGTCGGTCTTCTCGATGGCCATCGAAACGTACTCCTTCGTAGTCGGAACTTCGGAACTTGCAGGCAACGAGGCGGATATTCTGCAATGATCGGCCTCGGCAGGGAACCAAGTACGAGGCGCCAACCCACCAGCGTTTGCTTTCCATTATAGACGAGGCCGTCGGAGTGTCTGGAACCCGCCGCGGTCGGCGGATATGCACACCTAATTTTTCTGACCGTTTGCGGTAAATCTTCGATGAAAAAGAAGTTGGTCGGGGTAGATCGGGGCGGGATGAAGGCAAAATCTCGAAAAACGAGGAGCTGTGCGGAAGTATTCCCCAATAAGGAGTTGCCGCGGCTTTCGGATCCATAATGTGGATTCCAGATCGGCCGCACGGTTGGAGTTCTGGTGCATCTGGGCGGTGCGCGACTTCTGGATTTCTCAGCAAAAGTCATTCGTCACAAACTGAAATTTTTCTTGTGTGGAGAAATCGCAGCCGGCAGGTTTGCGGGGGGCCTCCTCGCGCCGAGACCGGAAATCGATTGGCATGAACTCTCCACAGAGCGAGCCGACGGGCAGGCTCACCCAAGCCTGGGAGCTCTGATTTACTTGGGGCTTCGTCGCTCATCGATGCTGACAGCGCCGGCGCCAAATTGAGAAATCAACAGCGCCCCTCCCAGCATCGAAAGATTCTTTGCAAACATGGCCTGCTGAACGTGCACGGCAGCCGGATCGCTCAGCCTCCAATATCCGTGCATCCACCAAGTCACCGGGATCAAAAATGCAATCAAGGCCCAGGCTCCCCATCGCGCTCGATACCCGATGGCCACACTGAGCCCCCCGACAAGTGCCATCATCCCCGATATGGGAACAAGCACTGCTGCGGCAGGCACACCGAGAGCAACCGCGTGCTGTATGCCCTCGTGAGTGAAGTGTCGCGGAGCTGCGGCGATGAAGATCAAGGAAAAAAGTACGCGCCCAAGGGGAAACAAGAACTTCATTATTCTGAACTCCTTCCGGCGGTCGCTTAGTGATGAATGTATCACTTATAGTGATACTGTTATCATTATGGTCTCGCGATTGTCAAGGAGCTCCATGACCATAACTTCGGCAGCTGGCTTGAAAATTGAGCGCCGTCGTCCCAAACGAGGCACCCCCGGTCAAACT
>JASHRE010000338.1 GCA_030037515.1 Candidatus Sulfotelmatobacter sp. | reverse complement strand
GGGCCGAGGAGTCGGTGTGCCCGTGCGCAGCAGAAATGTGGAGGAGAAACATGACCGCCAAAGTCTTCACTTACGGCGTGGTGATCCTGCTTTGCCTTGCGAGCGTTTTCGCGAAGGTTCGGCGATCGCAAGCAACGGCTGATCTCGGATCAGCCACGGAAGGAGCCTATCGCGACGGCCTCTATATCGGCACCCTGTCGGCTCGCCATCACATGCCGCTTCGAGCCCCCGTGGGCCGGTGGTCGGCCGAGCACGACCGCACGCTGTTCGAAGCCGGTTACCGCCGCGCTTACGGCGAGGTCATCACAAATCCGAGGTAACGATTCGACTCATTTTCAGGAGTAACCCATGAAACGCAATTGGCTGCTTGCGCTCGTGCTCTCATTCTTGATTTCGATGTTAACCAGGCATTCGTTGTACGCGGCACGCCCGTCCGCCTCGGGAGCAACCGTCAGGAGGTCGGTCCGTTTTGAAGGAAAATCCCCCACCCCCAAACCGCTCAGCATGGGGATGGACCCGGTTTGCGCCAAGCAGCATCGGTCGCCAGTGATGGCGCAGGAGGTGCTCGTTGACACCAAGGGCAACCTGCAGAACGTGGTGGTCTTCGTGGCCAACGGTCTCGGCGACCGGACGTTCGAAGCGCCTGTAGAACCCGTCGTGGTTGAGCAAAAAGGATGCCTCTATCAGCCCCACGTTCTTGCCATGAGAGCGAATCAGCCGCTTGAACTTGTCAACCACGATGCGACTTCCCACAACATCCATCCACTTCCTGCGAACAATCGCGAATGGAATAAGGCCGAACCGCCGGGGTCGAAGATGGAAGAAACCTTCGCGCGGGAGGAGATCGCGATTCCGGTGAGGTGCAACGTGCATCCCTGGATGCGCGGATACATCGCGGTATTCAAACATCCGTTCTTCGCGGTGACGAACAAGGACGGAAGTTTTGATCTCAGCAATCTTCCACCCGGTACGTACACCATCGAGGCCTGGCACGAGAAGCTCGGGACCACGAGTCAGACGGTGACCGTGGGCGAGAGCGAGACCAAAGAGATCAGTTTTGTCTTCAAGGGGGTGTAACTGTGCGTGAGTTCGCCTGGTCAGAATTCGTCAGGTGATGCGGGGAACGAAGGGGGGGCCCACACCGCGGGGCAGCGCGGGGGCTCTCGCGTGGGTCCCCGCACTAGCTTTCTTTTTTGTTGAAGCCCTTGCGGCGCTGTTCGCTGTAACGGCTCAAGGCGTCCATGATGATGGGATGAGCTTCGCTCGACGGCCGGATTTCATCGACCTCGACCGCCTTACCTTCCAGTTGCTTGTAATCCTGGAAAAAACGGCGCAACATCAGCAGCCGATGCGGCGGCATTTCCTCGGCTTCATGATAAGAATTGAACTCGGGATCTTTGGTAGCGACCGAGATCACTTTGTGATCTTTCTTGCCGCCGTCGATCATCGTCATCAGGCCGATCGTCCGGGCGTGAATGATCGTCAGGGGCACGACCGGTTCTTGGCACAGCACGAGCACGTCGAGCGGGTCGTCATCCTCCGCCAGGGTCTGCGGAATAAAGCCGTAATTGGCAGGATAGTAGACGGCCGAATAGAGCACGCGGTCGAGGCGGATCAGGCCGCTGGTTTTGTCGAGTTCATATTTCACACTCGACCCGAAAGGAATTTCGATGACGCAATCGAACTCATGCGGAAGCTTGTCGCCGGGAGTAACGTCGTGCCAGGGGTGGATCATAGATTTGGACGTTTGCTCGCTTTCCATTGTATGCGAGATCCGGCGCAGGACATCTCACCGCAGACCTCAGATCCGGCCGCGATGATTTGGGTTCGAAATCCGAAGGTTGCGGTCAGAGGTCTGACCCCTCGCGCGTGTCCTGGCGCAGCTTGATTCTGGCGCCAACCGAGGGTAGAGTTTGAGGCTGGGGTGGTGGGGGAGACACGATGTCCAGCCAAGCCAAAACATATTTGAAGTTCGGCGGTGCAACGGCGGTTATTTTTCTGCTGCTCGGATATCTGGCCTACACCGGTGTACAAGACAGCAAGAGCTATTACGTCACCATCAAAGAGCTGCACACCATGGGCGACAGCGCGTATTCAAAGCGTCTGCGCGTCGCCGGCAACGTGCAGCCTGGCTCGATCAAGCGCACTGGGACGCACGTCGAGTTTGTGCTGGTCGAGCAAGACCAGAATCTCACGGTCGATTACACGGGAACCGAAGCCCCTCCGGACACGTTTAAAGACGATTCCCAAGCCCTGGCGGATGGAAGTTTCGGCCGCGACGGTGTATTTCACGCCAAGCAGCTGCAGGCAAAATGCGCGTCCAAGTATGCTCCGCAGCAGCCGGGAATGCAGGGGAATCCCACCCCGCCTGCCCCGATGAAGAGCACCACTTAGGTTTTCGGGTAAGAGCCGACCGGCTCGTTCCCTTGCGATCTTGAGCGAAGGCAAGCCTTTGAGCCAGGCACGAAATCAGAGGGTTCGGTACACTCGTGCATAGATTACGTTGCCTTCAACTTCCCCATCGCGCGTGCCCGAGATGCCTCAGGGAGACATCGTCGTCCGCAACCTCATCAAGCGGTTCGGGCGGTTCGCCGCGCTGCGCGGCGTGAGCGCGGGATTCGAAGCCGGACGCCTGCATGCCATCCTGGGCGACAACGGAGCAGGGAAGACCACGCTTTTGCGCACGATGGCGGGGCTGGCTCATCCGACGCGAGGAGAAATTCTGATTTTGGGTCAAAGCCCGAGGTCGGCTTGCCGCGATATTGGTTACATGGCGCACCCGTCGCTGCTTTATGACGAGATGAGCGGCATGGAGAACTTGCGCTATTTCGCCGGTCTGTACGGAATCAGGGACGATGCGCGCTGTAAGGAGGTCATTCGCGCCGTCGGGCTGGATCCCGAGTTGACACGACCAGTGGGGCAATACTCACAGGGGATGCGACAGAGAATGTCACTGGCACGAGCGATTTTGCACGATCCCAAGGTGCTGCTGCTCGACGAGCCGTTTTCCAACGTGGACGTCCACTCCGCCCGCGAAATGGTCGCGCTGTTGAAATCCACGCGAGATGCGGGCAAGACGATTTTTGTTGTCACGCATCAGGCAGCGCTGCTGGAAGACGTCGCGGACGAATTCCTCTGGATGCACGCCGGGCAGATTGTCGATCGCACGCGGACGGCGAAGATTGCCGAAACTTCAGAGCAACCGTTGAGGGTGTCATGAATGAAGCTCCGGCATCTCTATGGTCGGTGGCGGCGGCGACCCTGAAAAAAGACATTCGCCTCGAGTGGCGCTCGAAAGATGCGCTCAACTCGATGCTGTTTTTCTCTCTGCTGGTGGTTGTGATTTTTAGCTTTTCTTTCGACCCGCTGGCGGAAGAATCGCGGCTGATTGTAGGCGGGCTGGTCTGGGTTGCATTCCTGTTTGCGGCGGTGGTGGCGTTGAATCAGACCTGGGCGCGTGAATTGCGCAATCAAGTGCTCGATGCCTATCGCGTATCTCCCGCTCCGGCCAATGCTCTGTTTGTGGCGAAGGTTCTGGGAAATTTCATTTTTGTGATCGTGCTGGAAGCGCTGATGACCCCGCTTTTCGTGATTTTCTACAATCTGCGCGTGCTCGGGTCTGCCTGGCAGTTGATTCCGATTGCACTGCTGGGAACGTGGGCGCTGGTGGTCAACGGAACTTTCTTTGCGGCCATGTCTCTGCGTACACGCAATCGCGAACTGATGCTGCCGCTGCTGCTGTTTCCAATTTCGATTCCGGCGGTCTTGGGAATGGTCGCGGGAACAACCGCCGTTCTAACCGCAGACAATCCCGCGCATTTCTATATCGTGTTGCTTCTCACGTATGATTTGGTGTTTACTACTGCGTATCTGGGGCTATTCGAGACGATCTTGCACGCGGAGTGATCGACCCGAATTGAAGTTGTGATGAAACGCGGCTTTCTCATTTTTTCTGTGCTCACCGGAATCCTGCTGGCCTATGCATCGTACCAGGCGCTGGTAGCTGCGCCGACCGAGCGCACCATGGGCGACGTGCAGCGGATCTTCTACTATCACGTGCCATCAGCGTGGACCGCATTCTTACTGTTCTTCATCAATTTCGTCGCGTCCATCCAATACCTGGTGCGCACAAAACCTTCGGCACAAACCGCCGCGAAATGGACCTTCATCGCGATTGGCGTCACGGGCGCGGGGATGTCGTTTTTGCCCGCGGTTGAGCAACAGTTGAACGCAATCGGTATGAGGCCGAGCGCGCTGGCGACGACCGTGCTCCTGCTTCCGGTGTTTTATCTGTTGCTCGGGAAATGGTTTCCCGGAGAGCGGCTCGACGTTCTCGCAGTCACGAGCGCCGAGGTGGGCGTCGTCTTCTGCACCGTTGTGCTGGTCACGGGGCCGCTCTGGGCGCGGCCGGTATGGGGCATCTGGTGGGCTCCAGGAGATATTCGCCTGACTTCCACGCTGGTTCTGTGGTTGATTTATGTCAGCTATCTGCTGCTGCGCCGATTCTCGAACAGCGCTCAGACGCAGATGCTGGCCGCTGCGCTGGCCGTTTCAGGCGCGCTGGACGTGCCACTCGTGTATTTCTCGATCTGGTTTTTCCGGACCCAGCATCCGCAACCGGTGATTGGCGGAAACGGATCGATCGATCCTCGCATGATGCAGGTTCTGCTTCTGAACTGGCTCGCGTTTCTCTGCTTTGGATTCCTGGTCTGCTGGTCGCGCTTTCGCCTGGAGCTTCTAAAGCGAGAAGTGGAGGAAGCATACGCGATGGAGTCACTGGGAGAACCAGTGCATGCCGCCCCCAGCATGCCGCTGAAGGGGAGCACGCCGTGAACTCAATCAAGTTTCTGCTCGCCGCCTACATTGCCACCTGGGTGATTCACGGGACGTATCTTGGAACGCTGGTTCGACGCTTCAGCCGATTGAAGAAAGAATTGGCAGAACTCGATCGCGGTGGCCAAGCGTCACGTCCATAGGCGACGCGTCTACGTCCATTGCGAACCTCCAATCTGATTCGCGCAGGTGAAGCGCGAAAACGGCTGAGAGCCGGCGCGGCAATCGCGTCTCCCCTCGATTGACCAAGAGGTTTTGTGTATATCGTCTCGCGATAATTTACAAATGTATGTTGGACAACCCACCCCACATCGCCCTCACTTCACTGGCGCGAGAATGTCATCCAGCCGGTCGGGCACCGACTCGACTCTTTCGAGGTGTGGATAACGCAATCCGCCGTGATAATCGACGCTTACCGTCATAAATTCGCCATCGCGCTTCAACAAAAGCTTGATCGGCGCATTGTTTTTTTCCGCGGCGAGAATCGCGGCGCGCAGATTCTCCACGTTAAACGCTTGATCATTCACAGCTTCGAGTTGCATTTCCGGCGTCACGCCCGCCTTGAACGCCGGGCTGTCCCAGACCACGTTGGTGATCATTCCGGGTCCGCTCCCACCAGCGTTCGGTCCGCCTTCGCCGCTCACTGTGAATCCAATCGAAGTCGCGAAATTGGTGCCGAACGAGCGATCCATGTGCTTCATCCACTCCGGCTGAGAGTCGTTGTAGACGAGCCGGTAGCCCCCTCGCCTGATGCCGTCCTCAGGCACTTGTGCTTCGACCTGCGACACGTGCGTGCGGAAAAACTCGTTCCAGTCGTACGCTTGTACCGCACTCAGCGCCTTGACCAGATCTTCCAGCGCGTAGGTCACAGTCACATAGCTTCCGTTGTCGATGCCGTAGAACTGTTTGGCGAAGTCGTCGAGCGATTTCTCTCCGTTGCTCAACTCGCGAATTTTCGTGTCGGCATCGAGCCAGACCAGGTCCGATTCCGGATAGTAGTCATACGATCGTTGCCAGCTCGGCCACAACTCCGGCATGGCAAAATGAGCCGAAATGATCGGCTGATTCGTCGTGTCTTCCAGGGAACGCCACGTACGTCCGGGACTGATCTCGAAACTCGCGGCGATCCCGGCGATTTCGTCGCGGGCCTGTTCCGGAGTGCGCATCCCCGAACGCGCGGTCAAAACGTTGCCATAATAATCGGTCAATCCCTCATACACCCAAAGCAGGTCGTTCCGCATGGGCTCGTTGAAGTTCGCGGTCCACAGGTCTGCGGGCCGGCGGAATTTGCCGTTCCACGAATGTGTGTATTCATGCGGCAGAAGCGCGCGCCCGGCGACGCCGGCGGCCCAATCGGTGAAGTAGTTGGCGCGGGTTCCATCTTCGCTCGATTGGTGATGTTCCAGTCCCTTTCCGCCGACGGTATCGCTGAGCGAAAAAAGAAAATCGTAATGGTCGTAATGACGCGACTGAAAAAGCTTCTGCGCCTGCACGACCAGATTCTTATGGAACTCAAGTTCTTCCGGCGTGATTTCGAGTTGTTCGGGCTTGTCCGCAAACACATCGAGATAAACCGGATTGTCGGGCCCCGTCGACAGATCGATGCGCTTGTAATTGATGCCGGCATAGAGCGGCGAATCAATGAGCGTGTTGAGTGAAACATCTTTGAACTGCACCAAACTTCCGCCCTGTGACTTAACCTCCAGCGCGGTGGCGAATTTCCAGCCCTCCGGCAGCTTCAACTCAGGAGCGAATTGGATGCGGCGCGAGAAATATCCGGCCGGATAAAGCAACACGCTATTCCAGGTGAGGTCGGCGATCTTCGTGGAAATGCGCCCCTGCTGCGGCCGGATCGGAGCCAAATACTGAAAGTTCAACTCCAGCGTCGTAGCGCTTTTCGGCACGTCAACATGAAACGCCCACATGTTTACGCGATCGCGTAGCCAGGGAATTCGTTTGCCATCGGCCGTGATCACAAGCCCGGCCAGGTTCTGCACCGAATTTGAAGGTGAGTGATTCCCGGGCAGCCACTGCGGATAGAGCAGAATGATGGATCCTGGTTCCACGGGAATGCTCTCGCGTACGTTCAGCACACGATCGTTCACGTTGGTCAGATCGACGCTCAGCGAGATCGTGCCGGCATAAGGCCGATCGACCGGCGCGGGAACCGGTGGCGGCAGGGGCACAGGCTGCGGTCCGGCAGAGTTCTGCCCGTAGGATGTGCTGGTGAGCGCAAAGAACAGGACCGCGAGCGCGGCGACGACGCGATCATAGAAAGACGAGCATTGCATTTCTATCTCCTTCAACCTCGCAACTGGTATAGCACATTCGCCGGTGCGCGCAGGCGCCCCATCCTTGTCCGCCGTTTCGCACCTGACTGTTGTGAGGGGATTGGTGATGGCGTTTGCAACCGTATTGCTCCCCTGCGCGACCTTCGAGTATTTCCGTCCGCCGTCTGAAAAAGTATTTCGGATAGCGCTGCGCCGCTGCTTGTCGCGTGTTCCGGCATTCTTACTCGGGGTGCTGATCTTCGGATTCGTGCTCATCGGTCAAGATCTGGGATTATCAAGAGCAAATCGGTGGATGGGCGCGGCACATGCTTCCCTTGTTCTTGCGGCCCCAGATCACGGCTCGAACCATGTTTTCGCTCTCACACGGCCCGATCTGGGTTTTGGCACTTCTTTCTTTGGCCGATGGTTCTTTTGCCGGTGGGCGCGCAAATCGCAGTTGGAAAGTTTTGTCGATTTTTCAGCCGAGCTGTCTTCGGTCCGATTGCTCGACTGAGTTTCTGGATTGCCCAGGCTGGATGTTTCCGGATTGGCGCTTACGTTCCCCACACGTTGGTGCGCGGAGGGTGCCGACCCGGCCTTCGCCGTGAACCCAGCAAGAACGGAGCCTGGTGAAAGGAAGCTCTCCATCCAAACCCGGAGAAAATCTATTCCTCCCAGGCAAAACCTCTATCTCTTTTCAATGGGGGCTCTGCGGGTGGTCGAGACTGATGCGTGCGTCAGGTGCTCAGTTTAAAAAATACCGCCGGTAGAGCGTGTCCCGCTGTGCCGGGCGGAAGCCCGCATCGCGAATGATGCGGCGCAATTCTTCTTCGGTCGTGCAATTCGTGACTCCCGCCGCTCGCACCACGTTTTCTTCCAACATGACCGAGCCGACATCATTGCCGCCGAAGCGCAGGCCCATCTGGCAGACTTTCAAGCCTTGCGTGACCCAACTCGATTGCACGTTCAGAAAATTCGACAAGAAGATTCGCGAGATGGCCAACACTTTCAGATATTCAACCGCGGTCGCTTCATCCCAATGCCGCCCGCCTAAGGCGGTATTCGCGGGCTGAAAGCTCCACGGGATGAAAGCGGTGAATCCGCCGGTTTCTTCCTGCAAATCGTAAAGCCGCTGAAAGTGGTTAATTCGGTGTTCATACGTTTCGCCGACCCCGAACATCATGGTCGCGGTCGTGCGCATGCCAATCTGGTGCGCGGTGCGATGAACATTAATCCAGTCGTCGGTCAAGCATTTCAGCCGCGCGATTTTGTAGCGGACTTCGTCGTCGAGAATTTCTGCTCCGCCCCCGGGCACGGAGTCGAGGCCGGCATCGCGCAGGCGCAAAATCGTATCGCGAATCGACAGGCCGCTGTATTCAGCGATGGCAATGATCTCCGACGCTGAATAGCAATGCAGATGCACCTGCGGGAAGCGCTCTTTGATCCCGCGCAGCATCTTCTCGTGCCAGTCGATCTTCAAATCAGGATGCAGGCCTCCTTGCATGAGCACGCCGGTTCCGCCGAGCTCGACGGTCTCGCGGATCTTTTCGTAGATCGTGTCGAAGTCGAGGATGTACCCCTCCTTCGCCATCGCTCCCTTCAGCGGCCGATAGAACGCGCAGAAAGTGCAGTACTCGGTGCAGAAGTTCGTGTAGTTGATGTTGCGATCGATGATGTAGGTGACCACGCCTTCCGGGTGCAGCCTGCGGCGCACCGCGTCGGCTTCCATGCCGGCGCCGATCAGGTCATCGGACTCGAACATCTCCAGGGCTTGCGCTTTGGTTAGAGACATGGGAGATCGCAGAGCGTCATTGGCAGAACTCGCCTCTCATTGTAGCGGAGAACGAGGGAGACTGAGAGTTTTGTCGAACCCAGGCAGAGCTCTCTGAGCGAGCTCCAAATCGCATCGACGTTTTCCACAATCTCTGCCACTTCCTGGTGACGCATGTCCTATGCCGCAAGCCTCGGTACGATCATCGCCGAAGGTCCGCGCTGTCGGCCAAATCTGAACCCGTCCCGCCCGAAACACGAGGCAGGTAAGTCCCTGCGGCTCAAGATCTTGCCCGTAGGTTATTGCAACCCAGAGATAAAAACGCAGTTCGGGGCCAAGTTGCTGATTGTGAAGAGGGAGGGAAGTACAGGAACTACATCCCCGCAACCGCAAGTATTCTCAAAATGTATTCTCAAAATGAAACGGGATCCCGTCAGGGGCTAAAGGCCCCGTCGAAATTCGTTGCTCTGCGCGGCCATGAATGGCTTTGGCGGACTCAACACAAAGGTACCTAAACCCGCGCGATCTATTCGCGGCGAAACCTCTCCTTTAGGCTCAAACACAATCCCAGAAAGACCTGAGCAATCCAGCAAATGCACCCTAGATCTCGGTGCTCGGACATTGCTCTGACTCGAACCCAGATCGCTTGACCTGAGCCGGTTCGAGCGGAAGTGGTTTGACGGCGGATTGTTCGACCCGGATTCGTTCAACCCGGGCATTTGATCGGGGCAGATAACCCAAAGCAATTCCATTCCTTGCTCCGCTCCTGAGGAGAGATGCGTCTCGTAACGTGTGTTGCAGTTCTGTGTGTGGCCGCAGTATGGGCCGGATGTGGTGCGGGGCATTCCGCGTCGAATAGTAGTACTTCGGGTACGTCGAGTTCATCGAGCGCGTCGAGTGATGTGGTGACGCTCAGCGCTGAAATGGGAAATAACACCAGCGCCGCGAACAGTTTCACGACCCAGTCGAACGGGAATCTGGGGGCGAATAATGTGAGCAAGGTGAACATTCATTCGCTGTTGTATTCCGGGGCGAGTACGAAGATATTTGCGCAATATCTGCTGTGGTTTGGACAGTCCAATCACATGAACGTGGGTTACACGTCGAACAATGCGACCCAGGTGCAGAACCAGATCGATGACATGGTGAGCCGCGGGATCGATGGCGTCATCATTGATTGGTACGGACCGAACAACGCGATCGACCAGGCGACGCAGCTGGTCATGCAGGAGGCGCAAAAGCACCAGGGATTTCAGTTCGCGATCATGGTCGATGCCGGGGCGATTGCAGCCAGTTCCTCGGGCGGCTCGCCGCAGCAGACGCTGATTCAGCTGATGCAGTACGTCGAAAAAACGTATTTTCCCTCGAGCGCGTATATGAACATCGGCGGGCAGCCGGTGGTGACGAATTTCAATATCGATCTGGAATATCAGGTCGACTGGAGCGCGGTGAATGCGGCGCTGACCACCGCCCCGCGGTATTTGTTTCAAAATGACGACGGGTTCACGCACACGCTGAGCGACGGGAGTTACTCATGGGTGATGCCGACGGCCGCCGACTATGGCCTCGGATATCTCCAGAACTTCTATGAGACGGGGATGGCATTCGCGAATTTGGAAACTGTGGGCGCGACCTACAAAGGATTCAACGACACGCTCGCGTCCTGGAGCACGGACCGCATCATGGGCCAGCAGTGCGGCCAGACGTGGCTGCAGACGTTCCAGCAAATCAACAGCCAGTACAGTGCGCAGAACCAATTACCCTATCTCCAGCTGGTGACGTGGAACGATTACGAGGAGGGAACGGAGATCGAGTCGGGGATTGATGGATGCTTCTCGCTGAATGGTTCGGTGACAGGCAACACGCTGGAATGGACCATCAGTGGAGAGGAGAGTACGGTCGATCACTATGCGGTCTACGCCAGCCCGGACGGAAATAATCTGCAGCAGATCGCGCAGGTGCAGCCGGGAACACATTCCGTGGATTTGTGCAGCGCGGGAGTACCGTCGGGAACGACTCAGGTGTTCGTGCAAGCCGTGGGGAAGCCTTCGATTGCCAATCGTATGCCAGGGGCGATTATGTATAGCCCGGGATGCAGTTGAGGTGCCGCGAAGACTGAAAGCCCGCCCCCGGGAAACCGCGGAGGGTGGGCCTCCCGCTTTCCTTCATCAAGACTTCACGGGCCGGTGAAAGTCAAAGTCCCCCTGTGCTGCCGAAAACTGGCGGGACAAGGTCGGTGCAACCTCACAGACAGCACGCCTACGCGGGGTTTCGGCGGGCGAGGCGCCCGCGCCACAAAACGCGGGGCGGTCTGATACCATAGCGCTCATCTCTGCCGGATGGGGAACTTCATGTCCCGCTACGTGCGATTTTTTCTGCTGTTTCTCCTGGTTGCGGTTTGCGCCCTGAGTTTGGGAGCGAACCCGAAATCGAAGTCCAAAACGCAGGACTACTCCAATGATCCGCGGCTGGCGGGCGCGTTCCGTCGGCCGCCCAATCATGGCTGGACGTACGTCCACCTCACCGGCACTGCCTCGCAGATCGGTTTTCAGAACGGATATCTGCTGGCTCCGGAGATCGACGACACGCTGCAAGCGGAGAAGCTGCTGCTCAGTCATGACGAAAAGAAAGACTGGGAATTCTTTCGCGATGCCGCGCAGAACATGATGTGGCCGCACATTGAGGCGGAATATCGCGAGGAATTGCAAGGCATTGCCGATGGTGCAAACGCCGCGGGCGTGAAGCTCGATTTGTGGGACGTGGTCGCGCTGAATGGGGCGGAGGAGTGGGGATACTACGTTCGAGAATACGACAGGGCGCATGGCGTCAAGACACCTGAATCCGCCGCGGTCCAAGGCGATCACTGCAGTGCCTTCGTGGCGACGGGCAGCTATACAAAAGATGGGCGCGTGGTGATCGCGCATAACAACTGGTCGTCGTATCTGGAGGGCGAACGGTGGACGATCATGCTCGACGTTGCCCCGGCGAATGGATATCACTTCATCATGGATACGCTGCCGGGATTCATTCACAGCGGCGACGATTTCGGAATCAATTCCGCCGGAATCGTGATTACAGAAACGACGATCGGCGATTTCTTTGGATACGATCCCAATGGCATTCCGGAATTTGTGCGGGCGCGGAAGGCGATGCAGTATTCGAAATCGATCGACGATTTTGCGCGGATCATGAAAGACGGTAATAACGGCGGCTACGCGAATGATTGGCTGGTGGCCGACATAAACCGCAATGAGATTGCCAGCCTGGAGCTGGGGCTCAAGAACGTCACGCTGGAACGCAAGGCGGACGGATATTTCGTCAGCTCAAATTTTCCGATCAGCGACAAGCTCACGCGCGAGGAGACGACGTTCAATGTGAAGGATCCGAGCCTGAGCGCGAATGCGCGGCATATCCGTTGGGAACAATTGATGGCCCAGTACAAGGGCAAAATC
>JASHRE010000337.1 GCA_030037515.1 Candidatus Sulfotelmatobacter sp. | reverse complement strand
GATTCCGACGACAAGCCGATTCCTTACATCGTGATCATCATCGACGAATTGGCCGATCTGATGATGCTCGACTCGAACAACGTCGAGGAATCGATCACGCGCTTGGCGCAGATGGCACGCGCCGTCGGCATTCATCTTGTCCTGGCGACGCAGCGGCCGTCAGTCGACGTGATTACGGGATTGATCAAAGCGAATTTCCCGGCTCGCGTTTCCTTTCGCGTCGCCACAAAAGTCGATTCGCGCACGATTCTCGATGCCAACGGCGCCGAAGCTCTGCTGGGCAAAGGAGACATGCTCTATCTGCCATCGGGATCGGCCCGCGTGCATCGCCTGCACGCGCCGTTTGTCACGGAAAAGGAAATTGCCGCGGTCGTCGAGTTCTGGAAGGCTCAGGGCACAGCGGAATATCAGCAGCAATTCCTGGAGACGCCCAAAGACGTGCAGGATCCTGCGATCGGCACCAATGACGGCGGACCCGTAGAAGAGGGCGAGGCTGAAGACGATCCCATGTACAACGACGCCGTCAAGCTGGTGGTCGAGTTCGGCAAAGCTTCGACTTCCTTGCTGCAGCGGCGTCTGCGCATCGGCTACGGCCGCGCCGCACACCTGATCGATCTGATGGAGCAGGATGGCATCGTCGGCGCCGCCGATGGTCCCAAGCCGCGCGAAGTGCTCAAGCGCCCGGATTGGATTTCGGAGATCGAAGAATCGATGCGCTAGGCCTTAACCGCAAACGACCCCAACGAAATCTAGTTCAGTCCCTCTGCGTTGAGCAGTAGCTACAGGCCGATCCAATTCCAGAAGCGCTCGCTCGTGCGGCGGAAGGACTCCGGCAGCCAGTTCTTGTAGCGCAGCAGGACGTCGGCGTTGACTTGCTTTGCGGTGCTCTGCGCGAACTTGTTGCTGAAGATCAGGTAGTAGATTCCGGCTCCGCTGGGGAGATCGGCCTCGAGCGCGCCATGGGACACGCGTCCGCTCTCATACACATTGCTCGTCGCGTATCCGTTCTGCCAGACGACGAAAGCCGACTCGCTCATCACATAGACTTCCACCTTATCGTCGGCCTGTTCTCCGCCCTTGCTGCTGGTCGGTTTCCGATCACGGGAAGCGCTGAACTCGCCCACGATCGAAACACGCATCGATGCCTGCGGCAGAGCGAACTTATAGTAGCGGAAGCTGTGGGCGCCGATCGAAAAAGGATTATCCACGATGCCCTGGTCATGCTTCCATCCGGCAAATTCCTGCATGCCCTGCGCCAAGAAATTGTCGCTCGTGGCAGCCCAAAACAGGGCGAGCAAGATTGCAAGCGCGATCACCCAGGGAATCACGAGGCGTTTGTGATGGGAGACGGCAGGCGCTGGAGTTGGTCCGGATGGCGTGGAGTCGTTGAGCGAAGCAGAATCTGACGATGTCGTTTTCTTCTTCGCCGCCATGCTCACCGATTTTCCGCACCGGGAGCAGAATAGCGCTCCCGGCCCCAGTTTCGCTCCGCATCCGCTGCAGGCGAGAGTGGCAGTGGTGACCGTGAAATCGGCGCTGACGGAAGCGAATTGCGCCGGTTCGCCGCACTTCAGACAGAACTGCGAACCATCCGGAAGATCGGTTCCGCACTTGCTGCACAAGACCGCTGGCACGTGGCGCTCCAGAAAAGACAGCGCATCTTAGCACAGGTGAGAACTCAGGTCCGGAGTCCAACGCCGTTCTTATGCTGTTTTCGCCGCGCTGCCATCGAGTCCCAATTGCTTTGCGATGCACTTCATGGCTTCGATGCACAAGACGATATGTTCATCGAGATCGACGCCCAGATCGCGCGCACCATTGATGATGTCGTCGCGATTCACTTTTCGGGCGAAAGCTTTGTCTTTCATCCGCTTGCGCACGGATTTGGCGTCGACTTCGGCCAGCGACTTGCCCGGCTTGATCAGCGCGACGGCGGTGATGAATCCGGCCAGTTCGTCGCAGGCGAACAGAGCTTTTTCCAGTGGACTGTCGCGGGTCACGCCGGTGTATTCGGCGTGCGACATGATCGCACGCGTGATCACCTCGGGATATCCGCGCTGCTTGAGAATCTCATTGCCCTTGTAGGGATGATCTTCGAGACTCGGCCAGCGCTCATAATCGAAATCGTGGATCAGGCCGACGATGCCCCAGAGATCTTCCTGGGACATTCCCCCTGGCGCCGAAACCCCGGATTGAGGAGCGTGTCCGGTGGCACGGCGGAAGTCGTGCCCTTCCCCTTCGTGCCCTTCGCGGCCATATTTTCGGGCGCAGGCGCGCATGCAGGCCTCGACGGCAAGCGCATGCTTGCGCAGGCTATCGGATTGGGTGAACTCGGTGAGCAGTTCTAAAGCTTGTTCTCTCGTGCTGATTTGATTCCTCCTTCTGGCGGAATGAGTGGATCGCTGTAATCAGGACTTTCCGCATGTCGGCCATGCCTGTCATTTGACGAGAGGGAAAGGATCCATATATTACCCGGAGTTGCGGCCGGGGTCCGCCCGGCCACACTAGAGTGAGCACGTAAATATCGCCCGACGCAGCCCAGGCAAGCGCTCGGAAAGCATTGGTCTCGCCACGAAGGCCCTCTTTCTGTTCCCGCGCGGGCCGCCCGCCCACAGAAAACTCCCCCGCTGCGCACATTCGTGTTTTCCGCCATGCTGTGAAGCTTCCCGGTTACAACGTCGCAGGGCTCGGAATCAACCTCGCGTCTGATGCGCACTCACCCAGCCAACTCAGTGATTTCAAACATTTTACATGGAGTCATTTGAACCCAATATCTGGTCGGAGTCCCACCAGATCTGCCGCCGCTAACTGATTTCGCTGCAATAATTTAACCGCAGCGGGCCAAAAAATGAGTTGTGAATGCCTTCCTATTTTGGCGACGCGCGCCCGGATTTTCGCTCAAGCCTGAGCGGGAAGATTCGGTGTGGGGCGTTTGCGAACCGACTCGCCACGGCAGCGATGCGCGATGAGATC
>JASHRE010000336.1 GCA_030037515.1 Candidatus Sulfotelmatobacter sp. | reverse complement strand
CGCGTCGAAGTGATCTTGCATGTTGCGCGAGCTCATCGGGTCAGCTTCAGGTTTTCGTCCGAATTGTCGGCACAAACAAGAAACTAACGTAAACCTTTGATGATTTCCGAGTTGCCTGTATTCTGGCGTGAAGTCACGTGCCCCTATTTGCGGCGACTCACTTCGCAGTCTTTGGTGTCGGCGCGACCACCCAGACGTACTCAAGTCGTTCTGTCCCGTTGTTTGTCACGTTGTGCCGTGTCTGAGGCGGGATGCAGGTAAGCATCTTATCCCTGAGTGGCACGTCGGGATGTCCCTCAATGTTCGCCACGCCGCTCCCATGGAGGATGATCAGAGCTTTTCCGTTTGCCGCAGTCGAATGCCAACCCGCTCTGCCGCCCGGTTTAAGTTTCACCGAACCGCTATGTCGAAACCGCTTTCCCGACCCGCGCAGCGATAGTCTTCGCCTTATCCTTTTCCGGCTCGAAATACTCCGCCACGCTCATCGCCAGGTCCAGCGAGGCTGTGCCATTGTCGTCGTTGATAGCCGTGGTGAGAATGCGAGAGCCCGGGCAGGGCGCGCGTGACGGCTCGGGGGAGACCATGAGCGAGCAGTTTGGTAGGCCGCACGCGGTAGTGCTCGACCACGCTTCGGCGCAGCTCGTGGGCTCATTTTTGCGGTGGTGGCATTGACCTTTATGTCGTCGGCGGGCTTCTGATCTGCCGGGATGCCTTGAAGGCGTGCGGACAAACTTCGTATACTCTGCCGCTGTTGGTTGCAGAATGGGATAAGTCGGTGTCACCCCCTGGTGTGTGCAGAATATGACGATCTCAGTTCACAATCACGAAATCATGGCTTGATGATGCACATAACGACCAGACCCCGTTGTGCCCTTACACTGCTCCGTCGGATGCTGCTGATTTTGCTGTTAGGATTCGCTACCAAGGCGATTACGATCGCAGAGACAGGTTCCCAGGACGACTCACCGGCTGCGATCAACAACCAGGTCCAGATGGCCTACCGAGCGGGCACGACGGCAGCCATGAAGGGCGACTCCAAAACCGCTCTGCTGGAGTTGGGGAAGGTCGTTCAGCTGGCGCCTCAGATCGAAGAAGGGCACAGTGCTTTCGGAGCGGTCCTGGTACGTCTGGGGAGATTTTCCCAAGGAATCCACGAATTGGAGCAGGCGCTCGCGCTGAAACCCAGCGATGTATCCGCGCAGGCCAATCTGGCGTGGGCATATGAGCAAACGCGGGCTTATGACAAAGCGATTGCATTATTTCAACAGCTTGAAGCGCACGCACGTACTCAACCCGCGTCCGATCCTTTTCACACGCTATCTCCATCTCTTATTTCCGCCTATGCTCATTCGCTCGTCGCCACCGGTCAGCTCACGACAGCCATCGCCAAGATGACAACCGCGGTTTCCGAATCGCCGCACAGCCCCGACCTTCATGACGCATTAGGCTCTCTCTACGCCCAGGAGCAGAAATGGTCCACGGCAATCAACGAATTCGAGGAAGCGATTCAGATAAGCCCAAAATATGCCGCGGCTCACATGCATCTTGGAGTAGCGTTACTCGAGGCGCACCAGGCATCTTCTGCGATCCCCGAGCTGGCGCTGGCCTCCCGGTTGGATCCGGAAAGCGTGGTTGCCGCCACGGAACTGGGTAAGGCATACGTGGTAAGTAACGAAGACACGAAAGCCGTCGTGGAATTCGAGCGAGCGATCAGACTCGATTCCGCAGCCTCGGAGCCCAAGTATCAATTGGCACTGGCGCTGCAGCGCGGGGGCCACACGGTTGAAGCGGTTCCCTGGTTTCGCCAGGTGGTTGAAGCGCAACCGAAAGATATGGAGGCCGTCGCGAGTTTGGGCTTAGCCCTTCTGCTTACCGGAAACGCAAAGGATGCAATTCCATTTCTTCGACAGACTCTCGCAAATACCCCCCACGATGGCACGGCGCATGAAAATCTGGCCGCCGCCTACCTGCAAATGAACGAAATCGATGAAGCCATCCGCGTACTTGGCTCCGGCCTCAAGAACAATCCGGATGATTTTCAGCTCCATTACAATCTCGGACTTGCCCTCAAGTTGAAAGACGATAATGCAGCCGCCATTCCCGAACTGGAGGCTGCGGCCAAGTTGCAACCCTCGGCTCATGAGCCGCATTACACCCTCGGCGTCATTTATATGCAGGATGGCCGTTATGACGATGCGGCGCGCGAACTCGCGTTGGCGATGAAGCTGCACCCTGACAACGCCGACGGCTGGGCGACGCTTGGGAGTCTGTATCGCAAGATGAATAAACTCCCGGAGGCCGCCGAGGCGCTACGAGAAGCGATCCGTCAGATGCCTGAGCAACCTGACTCTCATCTGACGCTGGCTGCTGTGCTGGCGGAGCAAGGCAATGCCGCCGGCGCCGCCTCCGAGCGGCAGAAAGGGGCGGAGTTGGAGCGAGTGGTTATGCGGCGTCAGCAGGCGACTGTGTCCACAAATTCGGGCAACTCTCTGCTGCGAAAGGGCCAGGTGGCAGACGCCATCTCGCGCTATCAGGAGGCCCTCAGGGATGATCCGAACTGCGCCGAAGCGCACCGTGGGTTGGCGAACGCGCTGGAAAGGCAAGGCAAGAAGGCGGAGGCTGCAGCCGAACGGCAGAAGGCGAACGAACTAGACAAACGGCGGCAATAAGATGATTGCAGCCGAAGCCGAGAACGCCGCCATTTACAGGGTGCTTGAGATGCGATATATAGAATGCAACGCTAAGGGGTTGGTCATAAGACTGGGGCCAACGGAACACTCGCGATCTGGGCGTCACAGGTTCCGACTACGGCAAGTGTCCACATTCCAAAGAACTGGAGTTTTGGTTCCTTAAGGTACGTCGTCGTGCAGTCTCGAATGGGCGGAATAATTTTGCTTGGTGCGAGCTTCTGGGCCGGCTCTGCGTTGCTCATCGGAGCGTTGCAGTTCACCAGCCACGCTCAGTCGGGCGAAAACGCAGAAGCCACGAAGTATTCCGAGGAAATAAAAAAATCCTACGATTTTCCTTTCGCCAAAGACAACTTTTCGCTTCCCGGCAACGCCGCGACCGTGGGCAACCAGTTCATTCCGCCGGGAGCTTTCGCTTCCGCGGAGTACTGTGGACATTGCCACGAGGCGGCGTATCAACAGTGGCGTCAGGCGCTGCACTCCAACTCATTCCGCACGCCGTTCTACCGTACCAGCGTCAACATTCTCATCCGCACCAAAGGCATCGAGTTCTCTCGGCATTGCGACAGCTGCCACAATCCAATCGCCGTGATTTCGGGAGCACTGACAAAGGATTCGCATGTGGATCGCTCGTTTGACCAAGACGGCGTGACCTGCACCAGCTGCCACTCGATCCAGCAATTGCAATCGACTTCCGGGAATGGTGGTTACGTCATGGGTGTGCCCGCGGTTATGGTAGACGAGAATGGCAAGCGCATCCCCGGCGAAGTCCCATTTGGCGATATCCTGGAGCATCCCGAGCGCCACGCTCAGGCGGTGATGCAGCCGTTTTATCGAACTCCGGAATTCTGCGCCGCCTGCCACAAGGCCAACCTGCCGAACCCCCTAAATGACTACAAATTCATTCGGGCCTTTACCGTTTATGACGAGTGGCAGAACTCGAAATTCTCTCAGCGCAATCCGCTGAATTTTTACCGGGCAGATTTCGTTCGATGCCAGGACTGCCACATGCCCCGCACTACGATCAGTCTGCATGACTACGGCGCGAAACAGGGAAGGCTCGCCTCCCATCGCTGGCTGGCCGGAAACACGGCGGTGCCGTTCTATTACGGCTTTGACGAGCAACTGGAAAAAACCGTCGAGTTCCTGAAGTCAGGCCGCTTCCTCAACGTAGACATTTTTGCGCTGAGGAAAGCCGACAAGGACAAGCTGATTGCGCCGCTTGGTTCCGTGCCCTTTGAACTTAAACGGAATGACGTGGTGGAAGCTTACGTCGTGATCCAGAACCAGAATATTGGACACTCTCTGATACCGGAGGTTCGCGATCTCTATGAGGCTTGGGTGGAGATCGTGATCAACGACGCTGACGGAAACGACATTTACCACAGTGGTTTCCTGAAGTCCGATGGAATGCTCGACCCTCGCGCCCACAGCTTCACCAATCGACCGGTGAATATTTCCGGTGAGTTTGTAGATAACCACAAGGTCTGGACCATCCATTCCATGGCCTATGACAACTCGATTCAGCCCGGTCGTTCCGCCCTGGTGCGATATGAATTCCGGATTCCACCTGACGCAAGAGGACCATTTAGCTTTACCGCGCGGGTCAATTATCGTCACCTTCGTCAGAGCTATCTAAACAACGTGTTCGGTCCCGATCACCCGCTTTATCCCGTCGTGGAGCTGTCTTCGCGCACGCGCAGATTTGATCTGGGAATGAATTCGCCTACCCCTCCCGCAGCCACAGACAATCCCGACTGGATGCGTTGGAACAATGTTGGTATCGGGTTCCTGGACCAGCAGCAATACTCCGACGCCATTGAGGCCTTCGAACAGGTCGTGAAGCTGCGGCCCGATTACGACGACGGATACGTAAACGTCGGTCTGACTTATATCGAGTGGGAGAAATATTCCTCGGCTCGCTCCGCTCTGGAAAAGGCGCTGCAGCTGCATCCTGGTTACGCTCGAGCCCTTTATTATCTTGCGCTGGTCGAACGCCGGGAGGGGCATCCTGAAGCTGAAGTGGCAGATCTGCAGAAGGTCGTGGAACAGTACCCGCAATCGCGGGATGCACGCCGCGAACTTGGCATTGCCTACTATCAGCAGCATCGTACCGACGAGGCCGTGACCCAGTTTGAAGCCTTGCAGGCCATCGATCCTGACGACCTCGCAGCACACTACAATCTCGCCATCTTGTATCGCCGCAAGGGAATGAAGGCCAAAGCGTCTGCGCAGGCTGCGCTGTATACGAGCAAAAGAATCGACCCCGCGGCTCCCACGTATTCTCTCGATTATCTCCGTAAGCATCCTGAGATTTCGATCGAGAGCGTGCCGTGGCACATGCACACAGATTTGAAGCTCGGCGCGGTCGGGATCACCGCCAGCGGAAACGGCGTCGGTCAGCAATAACTGAGGAGGATTTGTGTCGCATTCGAGTCGGCGAAAGTTCCTTCATTCGCTGAGCCGCACCGCTCTCGTGCTTCCCTTTGGCGATATTCTCGCTCTTGCCGCGCCCCTGCCGCAGCAGGCAACACCTGGACAGAAGATTGGCCCCATCGAGCGCAGCTACGATGCCAAGCCCGCTCCTCCTCCGCCGGGCCCAAAATCCCCGATTGAAGGCACCCCGCTGGGGGTCAGTTTCGTGGATGTCGTCAAGGGTTCCGGGCTGGATATAGAAACCATCTACGGCGGAGTAGGCAAGAACAAATACCTGCTGGAAACGACGGGCTGCGGTCTGGCCTTTTACGACTATGACAACGATGGCTGGCTCGATGTGTTCCTGGTCAACGGCTGGCGTCTGGAAGGATTCACCAAGGGCCACGAGCCCCACTGCCATTTGTTCAAGAACAACCGCGACGGCACGTTCACCGA
>JASHRE010000335.1 GCA_030037515.1 Candidatus Sulfotelmatobacter sp. | reverse complement strand
TGCGGCTCGCACTTTATCAAAACGGGCGTGGTCTTTCTCGCCTCGCACTAGCCGCCAACTTCAAGGACGTCCGGCACCCGGGTCGGCAGGTCAATGGCCCGACGGGAAAATAATGAGTCTCAACGAAACACCAGATCGCATGGCGGATAGCTCAGCGTGTTATCCGACTTTTCCACCCACACCTGCGCGTGCTCGGTGCGATTGTTCACCACCACATCGACCACCACTCCCGTGCCTCCGCCCGGACACGTGCTGGCTCCAAAAAGCTTGAACGTCTTGATGATTCCCCACTCCCCGCCGGGCCCCCAGTCGCGATAGAAATCGCTGAACGGATATTTCGGATGTCGGTCGGGATGCTGCTGCCAACCCGGGTCACGCATCCAGATCGCATAGGCCCGGTTGTAGTCCTGCTTCTGCAGCGCGTCGAAAAACCTGCCAACTAGACGCTCCTGCGGCCAATAACGAAACCACCACACCAGAAAGAGCAGGATGGCGACAATCACGACGATCGAAATAACGATCCGTCTACGCTTCCGCTCTTTTTCGGGATTGTACGCCTTGGCATCGAGCAATGTCATAGCTTTCCTAGCATAACGGACGCAGTGCCGAACACAAAAGTTCCCGGAAGCCGTTTCACCGCCGAGTCCGCGGAGATCGCTGAGAAAGTCGATAGAATCTCAAGTCTATCCGTGCTCTCTGCGATCTCGGCGGTGCAGGCTTAAAGAGTCCGCTTGAACAGCGGGATGGCGATCGCCAGCGTCGCTGCCGCGAAGATTCCCAGGAACAAAATATCTCCCCAAATCGCCGCGAGCGACGTCTCTTTCAGCAGCATGCACTTGAACCCGTCCACCGCATACGTAAACGGATCCACCCTCGCAATCGCCCGTAGCCACTTCGGAAAAGCTTGGATCGGATACACCGATCCGCTGGGGAAAAACAGCAGCGTGTTAAGAATTCCGAACATGGCGCGCGGCACCAGCGGATCTTCAATCCGCACCATGAGAAGGAACATCATCGTATTCAGGGCGAGCGATGTCAGTACGATCATGATGATCAGGCCAACAATTGTCTGCGGATCGAAAATCGTTCCCACCCCCGCCAGCATGGAACCGATGCCAACGATAATCGCGCCTGTCATCACCGCCTTGATCGCGCCAGCGAGGTTCAATCCGAGTACGAGTTCGAGTTTCGTGATCGGCGTAACCAGGTAGCCCTCGTGCACTCCCCGCGCCTTGTCGTCGATGTAAAGCATGCCCCCGCCGATCATGACCGAGACAAACATCGCCAGCACCAGCGACCCTGGCAGCAGATACTTCATGTACTCGATGTAGGGATAAAGCTCGACGATATCGAGCGCGGTCTGCTGCAGAATGCGCGGCGAAACGGTGGGTTGATTCAGCTGGTTCGTCAGATCGGTAAGCTCCGACTCGATCGCCGAACTCATGAAGTTGTCGCTGTTGTCGACCACCACCGCGATGCGAGGATGGTTCTCTTCGTAGACGCGTCGCGAAAATTGCGGCGGAATGATCACGGCACCCTGCAATTTCCCGTCCCGTACGTCGCGAACCGCCTGCTTTTCATCGTTGTAATCAATCGGCACAAATGTGCGCATATTTGCGCGCACCGAATCGAAGGCCTCGCGGATGCGCACCGCTTGCGGCCCGCTGTCTTGATCCACAAAAGCGATCTTCGCATCGCGAATCTTGCCCCCGAAGGCATTTCCCAAAATAATCAACTGCACCAGTGGAAAAATCATCGACGCCAGCATCAGCGCCGGCGACCGGAAAAACTTCCGCATCTCGCGCTCGACGATGGCCATCATTCGATTCATAAACAAAACTCCCGCATGCGACGGGCGTCGCCTGTCGTTCGTCGCCCGTTGGATTGAGGCTTGTCCGACTTCGCTAACGACAAACGACCAACCAGGTTCTTCCGCAACTCACGACTCAGATCCCTACGGTTGCAGTCCCGGTCTCTGGGGCATCACGAATCCATAGGCCTTCTGCAGTTCGTCGCGCAGCTGCCGCCCCGTGTAATGCACGAAAACATCATCCAGCGTCGTGTTCTGTACCGACAGCGACTTCACCTGAACTCCGCTCTGGACAGCCATCTCCACAAGCTGCGTCGTGGTGCGCGAACCGTTCCCGGTCAGCACCCGATACATTCCCGCTCCCTCATGCTGCACTGACGTTACGTCGTCCAATTTGTGTAAGCGCTCTTCCCAGTCCGCCGGAGCGTTCTCAAATTGCGCCTCAATCACGTTCGATCCCGGCACGCTCGCCTTCAGCGTCATGGGAGCATCGAGCGCCACCAGCTTTCCATGATCGACAATCGCAATGCGGTCGCAGAGCCGGTCCGCCTCATCCATGTAATGCGTCGTGATCAGGATCGTCAGCCTCCGATGCTCCTTGATGTTCCCCAACATCTCCCAGACAGCCACGCGCGATACCGGATCAAGCCCCGTCGTCGGCTCGTCCAAAAAGAAAATCTTGGGATGGTGCACCAGGCCTCGCGCGATCTCCAATCTGCGGCGCATCCCGCCTGAAAGTGTCTTCGTCTGCGCGTCGCGCCATTTCGTCAGATCAACGAGCCCCAACAGTTCATCGATCGACGTCTGCCGCTGCTTGGCCGGCACGTCGTAGAGCTTGGCGTAGATGTTCATGTTTTCTTCCACCGTGAGATCAAGATCGCTGGTCAGAGCTTGCGGAATCACCCCGATCATGCGCCGCGCGGCGTTGGGCTCTTTGCTCACGTCATGGCCGGCGATGCGCGCTTTTCCCGAAGTGATCGGGATCAGCGTCGTCATCATGCGGATTAGCGTCGATTTTCCTGCTCCGTTCGGTCCCAGCAAGCCGAAAATTTCGCCTTCCTTCACGCTGAACGAAATATCGTTGACCGCGGTGAAGTCGCCGTATTTTTTGACGATGTGTTCCACTTCGATCGCCGCCGGCGCAGCCGGATCGTAGACCGGCTTTTCGGCCCTCACGGCCGGCCCTTGCCCGTTGCCCGGCATTCCGGCATTCGCCTTGGACTGCTCCGTCATTGCTTCTCCGCAGCGGCTACACGTGTCGTGCTGCCGTTGATCTGATCCGGCGCAACCAGCACTTCCGCCGTCATTCCCGGCACGTATGCGCCCTTGGGATTATCCAACCGCACTTTGAGGACAATCGTCCTGATGTCCCGCTTGCGCCGGCTCACGTCGCGCTGTGTCGCGAAATCGCCCTCCACGCCTTTGAAAAAAACCTTGCCGCTCGTAACGGTCCCGCCAGGCAAACGCAGGCGCATCGCGTCTCCATAGCCAATGTGGTCGGCGTACGTCTCCGGAATGGCCGCGCGCACCCACGTGTCATTCAAATCGACAATGGTCACGATTGGCGCGCCGATGTTCACAACTTCTCCCTGCCGCGCGGCGCGCACCGAGACCGTTCCTGTCACCGGCGCATAAATGTTCGTGTATCCCAGCCGCACTTCCGCCTGCCTGTTCTGTTCGATGGCATTTTTCAGATCTGCCTCCGTAGCTGCGACCGTGCTCTTGGCAGCATTCGCTTGATAAGTGCGCGCAACCGCGGAATTCAAATCCGCCTCAGCCGCATTCACCAGGTCTTTCTGCGCTTGCACGGTAGCCTGCGCGGCCTGCAAATTCGTTTCCGCCTGCACGCGCTCCTGATCCGAAGCCACTCCGGCTTTCGCCAATTCGATCGTGCGCCGGCTGTCGCTCTCGGTTCGATCAAGTGCTGCCTGAGCCTGTAACAGCTGCGCTTTGGCCGACGAGAGTTTCGCGCGCGCATTCGCCACGTCACTCGAAGTCGATCCCGTGGTCGACTTCTCCGTATGCTCCATCTCCGAGACTTTGTGCTGCAGGCTCGCGATGTTCGCCGTCGCCGCCGCTTCTTCTGCCTGCAGTTCCGAAGGATCCAGAACCGCGATCAGATCACCGGCCTTTACCGGCGTGCCTTCGTCGACAAGCAGTCTCTGGATGCGTCCTTCCACCTGCGCGCTCACAATGACTTGATTCGAGTCGACCGTACCGATCAAGACCAGATCACGCGTGTGATCGGTCGAAAAATAGTAGTAACCGGCGGCAATCACAAAAATAATGCCGAGAAGAATGAAAAATCGGTTGCGGGCACTCATGAGCCTGCTCCTTGCGTGGCGTTCTGGTGGTTACGAAACAGACCCGCCGAAATGAAATCCAGCAATGCAGTGCGGCGCTCCGCAACGCGGTCCGGCGCCAGCGGATTGAAACCGACGATCTTCTGCGTCATCGGTGCGCTGCTGAAGTAGAAAACAATCATGGCAACCATCGTCGGAACGAAGTGAGCAGGATTCACCGGGCGGAAATCTCCCGCTTTGATTCCTTCCCGGATCACTTCACCCAATCGGGTGTAAATCGGCCGAATGTAGTTCTTGATGACTTTGTCTATGTGGTGCGATTGCCCTTCGGGCGCGCGCATCATTTCGCGCTGCATCAGGCGCGGATAGAGCTGGTGGGAGGCAACGAAATCGAAGTACGCGCCTACGTAAGCAAGAATCTTCTCTCGCGGTGGCAGTTCGCTGTCGAACACGCGGAATACCGTGTCCTTCAGCCCGGAAAAAGCGGTGTCAAGCACTTCGCCGTAAAGTGTCTCTTTGTCTTTGAAATAGTAGTAAAGCAGCGCTTTGTTGACGCCGGCTTCGCGAGCGATCGTGTCGGTTCGTGCTCCGTCAATCCCATGTTCGGCAAACTCCCGCGCCGCCGCGTCGAGGATCGCGGCCCGGCTCTCCTCCGGCTGCCCGCGTGTCCCCAAACGCCGCATTTCGCGCCCTTGTCGGCGCAACTCTTTCCGGCGTTGGTGGGATTCCCGCCGCAGCCGGCGAAGTTCTGCACGTTGGATTGGATCACGCATTTTATTAATTAACCAGTTAGTTAGATTAGCCCTCTCCCTCCGAAGATTCAATCAAAAAAGTAGGGATGAGAGTTCATCTCATCCCTTGATCCGAAAGACTTTACTGCTTCGGCTGCTGGGTCGCGTCCAATGCCTCTAGGCGGGCCTTGACAGCGGCGATATAACCAAGCTCTCCATTAGGCAGCTTCTCGATCGTCCAGAATCCGGTACCGCCCTTACCCTTTGTTGTCAGG
>JASHRE010000334.1 GCA_030037515.1 Candidatus Sulfotelmatobacter sp. | reverse complement strand
TGGGGCCCGGACGCATTCATCACTGCATGCGCTCGATCGGAGTGGCGGAACGCGCGCTTGAAACAATGTGCAAGCGCGTGCAGTCGCGGGTTGCATTTGGAAAGCCGTTGGCCGAGCAGGGAACGATCCGGTCGGACATTGCTCGATCGCGGATGGAGATTGATCAGGCACGCCTGCTTACGCTTCAGGCAGCCCACGTGATGGATACGGTGGGAAATAAAGCCGCACGTGCCGAGATCGCGATGATTAAAGTCGTCGCGCCGAATGTCGCGCTGCGAGTGCTGGATCGCGCGATCCAGGCGCACGGCGGGGCAGGCGTCTCTCAGGATACGTTCCTGGCGGCGGCCTGGGCGAATGCTCGTACGTTGCGTTTGGCGGACGGTCCGGACGAGGTCCATAGGGAAGCCGTTGCGAAAATCGAGCTTCGAAAATGGAAGGCACAGACGGAAACGGTTCGCGGCGATTGCTGAAGATCGGGTCCTGGTGCGAGCAAATTCAGCTCGATCATTCTCGGAAAGACTCCATGCCGTTAGTGCTTGAAACGCCGAGCTCGCTCAGAGATTGGGCTGATCGTGAAATCGGAGTAACGGATTGGTTCACGATTGGGCAGGATCTTATTCGGCGGTTTGCCGAGGTTACGGGCGATCGGCAGTGGATCCATGTGAGCGAAGAGCGTGCAAGGTTGGAGTCTCCGTTTCGGACGACGATTTCGCACGGATTCCTGACTCTGTCGTTGCTCAGCGGATTCCTGCGGCAAGCGCTCGAAATCCGCGCTGGCGTTCGCATGACCGTGAATTATGGTTTGAATCGAGTACGATTTCCTGCGCCGGTTCGAGTCGACTCGAGAATCCGAGCGCACTTCGTGGTCCTGTCTGTAAAGGACATTGCGGGTGCAACGGAAGCAGTCTTTCAAGTGAAGATAGAAATCGAGAGCACCAGCAAACCGGCCTGCGTCGCCGAGTGGGTGCTTCGCTACTATCCTTGAATGTGGCCCTTGGCGACCTTAGCGGTGAGTGAGCAATCCCGGCGCCGAGAGGTGGGAAGCTGCGTTGAATGTAAACAGGCGCAGTCGCTCGCACCGCAAACGTAGGATCGTGTAAGAGGCGTTGTACAGAGCACCGGCAAGCCGCATCACCCGCTCGTCAGAGATTTCGAGTGAGAGTCCGGTCCAAATGGCGATCGGCGTGGCCGATGTAACCACCAGGATATTCTCGCGCGCTTGCGGACCGCCTATTCGTGAGCGGCACGCCACAACGCGTGCACAAAACTCCTTCCAACTTTCGCCGCTGTATGGGAAGCGGCCACGAATCCATGCGTCGACCAGCTTCGTATCGCACGGCAGCCATCTGCGGTGAATTCGGGCCGCGTTCCCACCATCGCTGATCCGGATTTGCTCGAGCATGTGCTCGTATTCGCAGCGAAACTCGGGATCGGCAGCACCTAAAGGGGGAGCGAGTTCGCGAGAAACCCGCGCCAGATCGAATTCGTTCCAGCCGGAGTCGTACTTGATGGTGGGGAAGGAAACGCAAGCGTCCGAATACGCGGCTCGGATCTGCTCTGCAGTTTGACGTTGGCGATTGAGTTCGCCCGAGTAACCCCAGGCAAAATGAACTCCTGACGAAACGAGATGTTCGCCCACTGCACGCGCCTGGTTTTTACCCAACTCCGACAAAGCATCGTAAGCATCGCGCGTGCCTGCCTGGCCATGTCGCACTAAGTAGATGGTGCTCACGCCAGTGTTTCCGTGAGCGTCGATGCCAGCTCGACAAGCGCTCGCACGCGCTGATCGAAATTCTGGAAGCGCGGATCGCTGGTCTGGCCCCGTCGAAATCGATAGTAGATTTGCTGCAGAATAACCGCGAGCTTAAATACGCCCAATACTTCATAAAATCGAATGTGCGAAACGTCGCGCCCGGATTGTCGCGCGTATCGCTCCACGAATTGTTCACGCGTGTACCAGCCCGGCTGTGTCGTGAGCAAGGGGGCGGAGTGGGCGAGTGTTTGCGGCGCTCGGGCCCATGCCCAATAGCAGAGAGCGAGTCCAACATCAGCCAGTGGATCGCCGACCGTAGCCATTTCCCAATCAAGAACCGCCTCCACCGAAGGCAAAGCTTCTGGGCGCAGCAAAACGTTGTCGAGTTTGTAATCGTTATGCAACAAAGTTGCTGTGGGCGAGGAGGGTATGTGATCGGCAAGCCAACCAATGACACGGTCCATGTCGGTCGCGTTACCCTTGAGCATCCCGTCTGTGAAAGCACGATTCCAACGCTCGGACCAACCGTGTACTTGGCGCGCAAGAAATCCCTCAGGCTTGCCCAGTGAGACAAGGCCAGTGTTGTGGATGTCGATGGCGTGCAGGCGTACCAGACATTCGATGAATGCCTCGCCAATGAGCCGCGGGGAGTCCGGTGAGGTCGCGAGTTGTGCGGGCAGATTATCGCGCACGATGATTCCGCAGCGCAGCTCCATGACAAAAAATGGAGAGCCGAGAACCGCGGGGTCTAGGCAAAGAAGAAACACGGCGGGTGCTAGCGGAAAATGTGGATGAAGCATTTGGAGAAAACGAAATTCTCGCGCCATGTCGTGAGCTTTTGGAGCCACGGGGCCGAGGGGGCCACGCCGGAGCACGTACTTGGGACCGTTGTCTTTGGTTCGAAGCAGATAGGTGAGATTCGAGTGGCCACCCCAGAATTGGTCGACGGTTATGCCGTCTTCAACACCTTCGAGTTTCCCCCGCAGATGTTCGGTGAGAGCGCCAAGATTCAATTCTTCACCGGCGCGAATGGCAGTGGTGTCGCAGGGCAATGATATGACCTCGCTTGTAGGTCTAGCCAACTCTTGATTATCCGGTTGTTTCAGCAAAGCCCCAGATGTTGCGCAAAGATTGGATCGACGCCTCTAGATCTTGCGGTTTGCTTAAGCAACCGGATAATCACAAGCCAACTAACCAGGGCTGTCGCATGGCGGTAGTCATGCAAACCGACGATAGCGAAACTAGACCGTTGCCGGCTGCAATCTGGAGAAGCCCGCAAATGTTCTGTTCTCTTCCGCTAAACGGCGCAACAATGGCGCAGGCTCCCAAAGTTCTCCGTGTCGAGCGCGAAAATCGCCAACTCGCTGATAGACGTTCTTGACTCCGACCGTGTCGGCGTACCACATCGGCCCGCCACGGTAAGAAGGGAAGCCGTAGCCATTTACATAAATGATATCGATATCGGCCGAACGTAGAGCAACGCCTTCTTCAAGGATGCGAGCGCCCTCATTTAGTAGAGCATAAATGCATCGCTCCACGATTTCGGTGGCCGAAATCTCGCGCTGGGGAATTCCTGCTTCGATTGCCCATTTCCGAATCAAGTCGTTGACTTCAGGATCAGCTATGGCACGCCGATTCTCATCGTACCTATACCAACCAGCGCCAGTTTTCTGGCCGTAACGTCCAAGTTCACAGAGACGATCTCCGACGATCGGCTGCCGCACTGCTGGATTTTCCAGATGGCGATATTCTTTGCGGATGCGCCATCCCACATCGAGGCCGGCCAGATCTCCGGTGGCGAGAGGGCCGAGCGCCATGCCGAAATCGTAGAGAGCCTGATCGACGGCCTGCGGGCTGGCTCCTTCTTCCACAAGAAACACGGCCTCTCGGACGTAGTGGTGGAACATGCGATTACCGACGAAGCCACGGCAATTACCAACCAGGACGCCGATTTTGCCGAGCTTTTTCGCAAGCTGCATACAAGTCGCAATCATCTGTTTGCCGGTTCGCTGGCCGCGCACGATTTCAAGCAGACGCATCACATTGGCTGGACTGAAGAAGTGAGTTCCAATCACAGATTCGGGCCGCGAAGTGGCCGAGGCGATCTCGTCGATGTTGAGCGTCGAGGTATTGCTCGCCAGAATTGCGTCTTTTCTGCAGGCACGATCGAGTTGCGCGAAAACGTCCTTCTTGAGGGCTATGCCCTCAAAGACTGCTTCGACAACCATGTCCACTTTGCCGAAATCATCGTAGCTGAGGGTTGGCTGAATCAGCTTCAGACGTTCGTCAACATATTGCCGGGTGAAGCGCCCACGCTTGATAGAGCTCTGGTAGTTCTTCTCAATCGTGGCCAGGCCGCGAACAAGGGCGGGTTGGTCGGCATCTTTGAGCAGTACCGGAATTCCAGCGTTGGCAAACACCATGGCGATTCCGCCGCCCATGGTTCCTGCGCCAACCACTGCCACTGAGTTGATTGGTAACACGGGCGTTTCCTTGGGGACGTCTGGAATCTTGGCCACTTCGCGCTCGCCGAAAAAAATGTGGATGAGAGCCTTCGATTGATCGGAGAAAAGGCACTTGCGAAACAGTTTCTGTTCTAGCTGGCATCCTTCTTCGAAAGAAAGCTGGGTCGCGGCTTCTACTGCGTCAACGGCGGCGAGAGGTGCAATCATGCCCCGCTGCTTGGCGCGAACCCTTTCGCGAGCGCCGGAGAACAAGGGTTCATGCTGCTCGGGTTGACGCAGTTTCTCTTCGCGCTCACGGGTTTTGGGCGCAGGACGTTCGCTAATTTCGCGCGCGAACTGCAGAGCTCCCGCCGATAAGTTTCCTTCGATCAAACGATCGACGAGGCCGAGTGTGAGGGCTTCCCGGGCGCTGATCGGATTTCCCTCGGCACACATCTCAACCGCTTTGGCGAGACCAACAAGGCGGGGCAACCGTTGCGTCCCGCCGGCGCCGGGAATGATACCGAGCTTTACTTCGGGCTGGCCAAGCTGTGAGGCCGGAGCTGCCACGCGATAATGAGTGGCCATCGCCAGTTCCAGACCGCCTCCAAACGCGCTGCCGTGAATTGCTGCGACAGCGGGCTTGCCATTTTCGATCTGCAGTAACAATGGAAGCAGGCCCGCGGCGCGCGAGGTTTGTCCGGAAGTGATTTTGTCGAATTCCTTAATGTCGGCGCCGGCGACAAAAGTCCGGCCCGCGCCCATAAGAACCACGGCCTTGATGGAATCGTCGCGACTGGCTTGGTCGATTGCATGAGCAATGCCTTGCGCAACCGCTGGGCTCAGGGCGTTTACTGGTGGATTATTGATGGTTACGATCGCGATTTGATTGTCTCGGGTAAGTTCAACCAAGTCAGCCATGGCGATGCACTCTCTTCGATTCTAAAATCCTCAACCACGAAGGCCCCGAAGTTTCATGAAGGAATTACTCTTGCTTCGTCGAGTCCTTCTGTTCTAGCCACTCACGATGCGTCCCACCTCGCCCCTTGGACTCCGTGGGCACGTGCAGGTCAGTCCCATACCCCTGGCGCAAGTTTTTCTTGAGAACTTTTCCGGTTGCGGTCTTGGGCAAGTTCTCAACGAATTCGACGGAGCGCGGGCACTTGTAATGTGCGATCTGCGAACGGCAGAACTCGAGCAATTGAGTCTCGGTGAGATTTGATCCTGGTTTCGCGATCACCACGGCTTTGGGCACTTCTCCCCATTTATCATCCGGGATCGGAACGACGGCCGCTTCGTAGACACCGGGATGCGCAAGGATGGCCTGCTCGACTTCCAGCGAAGAGATGTTTTCGCCGCCGCTGACGATGATGTCCTTCATGCGATCAACGATAAGAATGCTGCCGTTTTCGTCGATGGTGGCCATGTCACCGGTATGAAACCAGCCGCCTCGCATCGCGTGCTCCGTCTCTGCAGTCTGCTGCCAGTAACCCTCCATCACGCCATCACCACGCGCGACAATCTCCCCCATGGTTTTTCCGTCGCGCAAGACATCTTCCCCGTTATGATCGACGACCCGAAGCTCAACGCCCGGGATCGCATAGCCGGTCCTGGCCTGAGCCCTAAAGCGTCGTTCGCCCTCGAGTTGTGTTCCCGGCTTTGGTTTTGCGGTGGAAAGAACGGGCGCGGTTTCGGTCAGACCATACCCGGCGTAGCATTCGCAACCGAATGCCTGTTCCATTTGCCTGATCAGAGTGGGTGAAGGCGCAGCGCCTCCGATAGAAATCCATCGCACACTGCTCAAATCATATTTTTCGCGATCCGGAGAGTTGACGAGAGCTGTAGCCATGACTGGCACAAGGCTGAGGGAATCAACACGTTCGCGTTCGATCAGGCGGAAAACTTCCCCGCAAGTAAAACGGGCCAGCATGACGTGCCGGCCGCCAACGAGCGTGACCGAATGTGCCACGCCCCATCCGTTGGCATGGAACAGTGGAATCGTGTGTAACTGCACCGCGTCAGCTTGCGTGCGAAATGTGATGCCGACAGAGAGCGCGTGCAGATAAATGTTTCTGTGCGTGAGCATCACTCCCTTGGGATTGGCGCTGGTGCCGCTGGTGTAGAACAGCTCGGCAAGGGAGTTTTCGTCGAACTGCATGATATCCGGCTGATGTGCGGTCGCGGGGGCGAGCATGTTTTCATAGTTGTGGGACGAAAGCCAAGGCTCTGGAGGTGCGCAGTCGAGCAGAAAAAAGTGCTGAACTGAAGGGACGCTCTTTCGGAATGAGTCTACGAGAGGAATGAATTCTTGTTGTAGGAAAAGTGCTTTCGCGCCGGAGTCATTGAGGATGTGTGCCAGTTCGCTAGGGGCGAGACGGATATTCAGCGGCAGCAGAACCGCACCCGCATCCAGCACACCGTAATACGCCTCGAGGAGGCGATGACAATTGAGGCTGAGAAATGCGACGCGATCCCCGCGACTGATTCCCGCGTCGCACAAAGCACCAGCAAGACGGCTCGCACGCTGGGCAAATTCCTCATAGGTGAACCTCTGCTCTCCGCAGACGACAGCGGTTTTGGCGGGAAATTGCTGCTCGGCGTAGCGCAGAAATCGCACGGGTGTGAGAGGAATGTTCATGAGCCGTTTTCACCAGGCGCTTTGACCGCCATCGACGACGAGAACGTGTCCGGTGACATAATTGGAAGCCTCGGACGCGAGAAAGACGGCCGCGCCTTTCAGATCGTGTTCACTGCCGAAACGACGCGCGGGAATATGCGAGAGAAAAAGTTCCTTGTGCCTCTCGATGACGCGATTGGACATGTGCGTGGGAAACCATCCCGGCGCGATGGCGTTCACTTGAATGTTATGCATCGCCCATTTGCACGCCAGGTCTTTGGTGAAGCTGATGACTCCGCCTTTGCTGGCGTGGTATCCGATGGCGGGAAGTTCGGGCGGGGCGCCGCCCAATCCTGCAACCGAGGCGATGTTGATGATTTTTCCGCGACCTTGCCGGATCATGACCTTGCCGGCGGCCTGGGCGCAAAGAAAACTGCCATTGAGGTTGGTCTCGACGACTTTGTTCCAATCCTCAAGCCGCATTTCTTCGGCGGGAGCGCCCCAGGAGATACCGGCGTTATTGATGAGAATGTCGATCCTTCCGAATTGAGAGAGCGCGGCGTCGACAACGTCCTGCACGCTTGTCTGGTTTCTGACATCGCATGACAAGGAAATTGCTTTGACGCCAAGCTGCTGCAGTTCCTCGGCAGCTCGCTGGCAGCGCTCAGCGTTTCGAGCACATAAAACCAGATTGGCTCCCATCTCCGCGAGACCTTCGGCCATCTGGCGGCCAAGCCCGATTGAGCTTCCTGTGATAATTGCGACGCGTCCCGTCAAATCGAATAAGTTTTTCACGCTGACTGCGGAACCCTGCGGTGTGGCGGCATCTTTCAACGTGAACGCTCCTTCGCCACAATCGCACCCCTTTCACTTCCGGGAGCGGTTTGCCGAGGAGGATCTTCAGCAAAACTCGCCGAGTGAGCTTTGAGGAATTTCAGAATCGCGTCGTACGCAAGTTCGGGCTGATCGGTGAAGAAAATATGGCTGGCGCGCGGAATCATGATAAGTTTCGCGTGCGGAATACGCTCGGCAATGATCTTCGCGTTGCCCGGCGCGACCAGACGGTCGTTCTCGCCATGAATCACAAGCGTAGGCGCGTCGATCGCAGGCAGACGGCTGTAACCTTCCCAGGCAAGGATCCCTTGTAATTGTGCCAGGTACGCTTCTGGGCGTGCGAGCCAGGGGCGACGAATGGCCAGATCTTCTTCGATTCGCTCCCGCGACGTTCCCACGTCATAGATGTATGGGAGGGCCGCTTCTGCGGCTTGTTGGGGGGGCATTTCGGCGCGCGCTTTGAGCATTTGCGTCACTTCCGGCTCGCTGCGGACTGCGGTCGGCCCTCCTGCAGCGGTGCCGCCGAGAATCAAAGATCGCACTCGCTTGGGATATTGCAACGCGAACTCCTGCGCAACCATGCCGCCCATGGAAACCCCAAATACGTGTGCGCTCTCGATTCCGGCTGCATCGATCACGGCCGCTAAGTCCGAGGCCATCAGCGGGATGGGATAGGGCCCCGCAGGCATATCGCTTCGTCCTACGCCTCGATTGTCAAGCGCAATCGTTTGAAAATGCTGGGCGAGCCGAGGCCGCATCCGATGCCACATATGGGCGGTGTAACCCAATCCCATAATCAGCAGGATCGGCTCACCGTGTCCTTGCTCATCCCAATAAAGCTTCGCAGCTTGATTCGTGACGTAGGGCATTCTCCTCCCGGAACTTGAGTGAAAGCTCTTCGGCTAGGCTGATAACGTGCCCGCTGAACTTTCCGAACTCAGAAGCTGAAGCGCAAGCCCAACTGAATCTCCCGCATCGGAAAGACAGAAGTAAACGCAAGAGGCGTGCTCGGCGTCGCTATGCCTCCGCCGGAGAGGGCGGTGCCCGGGCGGATGCCTTGCACATTGAAAGTCGTGAAGCCGGGCGTCAACCCAAACAGGGGGCCGACCTCATTATTCACGCTCGCAAAATTTGTCCGGTTCGCGATGTTAAATCCCTCCGCCGTAAATTGCACGCTGGCGCTTTCGCCGAATTTATGCAGCCAGCTCAGGCGGCCATCGAAGTCAACATAGTTGGGACCGAGACCGGTGTCGCGCGGCGCACCGATGGGACGTTCGTTGGTCGTGTGATTGTCTCCGTTGACTTCTCCTCCGGCCAGCAAATTGAAAGGATGGCCGCTGTGATAACTGACGATCGGCGAGAACTGGAATCCGGATAAGACCTTCTGCTTCCACGGGCTGTCAAACACTCCGGCCAGTACGACTTTGTGGCGCTCGTCGAATTCGGACAGACTGCGATCGAGATTGATGTTGGTGGGGTCCTGCGGTCCGTAGTCGCTATTGAAGTCGGTGGAGGTGTCGATGGCTTTGCTGTAAGTGTAATTGCCGAACAATGTGAAGTGATCGCTAAAACGTTTTCTGATTTCGAGAATGCCGCCTTCGTAGAGAGCGTAGGCCTCAGAGCTGTACTGGTTGTTTTGCACGACCAGCGGATTCACGAAGCATGGCGTGCTCGGATTGTCGCAAGGTAGCCCGCCAGGCTCTGTGCCTCCCAGGGGATCGGCGCCCGCGGCGGTTGTGTTCCAGTTGCGGTAGGAAACGGTCTGGCCGTTGGCGAGAGTCAAGGTCGTGAACGGGGCGGGCAAGAGATTGGTGTCGATCGCAACCGGCAATCTTTGCGTGTGCGTGTAGATTCCGCTCAGCGAAATGGAGAATCCGGTGCCGATGGCTCGATCGATTCCAAGCGAAGCCTGCTGCGCGATGGGAGGCCGATAGCCCGGCTGATTCACGAAGACCACCTGCAGTGGACCAATCGGCCCGCTGTTCGTAACGTTGATGCCAAGAGGCGCGACAGCCGAGGGGGTGATGCAGGCGGCATTTCCCGTGGTCGGAGTCGTGCACTGAATCAGTCCTTGTGCAAAGAGCGTCTGGAAAACCGCAGGCGCACCTGAGAGACCCAACGCCGGAATTCCGCCGATCGGATCGACGTAGATCGAAATCTCGCGATTACAAGGACTGGTGCCGGTGCCGGGAATGATCGGAACTCCAAATTGCGATATTCCGCATATCGCGGTCAGATTTGCGACCTGGCCCGCACTGGTTGAATTCTCGACCGCCGATTTATTGGCGTTCACAACGCCCAGACTCAGATCCACGGCTGGAATCTGCTCATCGACGGGACCGTAGAAAATGCCATAGCCACCACGGATGACCGTCTTCTGATCCTTGAAAGGATCCCAAGCGAACGAGACGCGCGGGGCAAAACCCTTTGAGTATGTGGTCAGTGGGAGATACTGGGAGTCGAGTTCGTAGCGCAGTCCGTAGTTCAGAGTGAAGCCGGGAGTGACCCTCCACGAATCCTGTCCGTAGATTCCTGTCAGCGGCCGCGAGTCGTAGGGATAGACCGGATTTCCGAATCCCTGCTGATAGATCTGTGGCAGTCCGAAGGATGCCGATTGCAAGGACGTAATCGTAGGCAGCTGAGGAGTCAGCAGATCCCCGGGAAGCGATCCGAAGACGAAGCGACCGGGGAAAAATGTGTGCGATTCGGTGTGGTTGCCACGAAGTATCTCGTCGATGCCGAGCTGAATCGTATGACGGCCATGAACGATCGTGAGATTGTCGGCAAATTCGTACCGGCGAAGGATGCTGATGTTCGGCAAGAAAATATTCGTTCCCAGATTGTTAATGAAGCCGGGAATCTGCAGTCCGACTTCCCCCGGTACGTTGGGGATCACCTTAAAGCTGTTGTAATCCCACTGCAGACGCGCTTCATTCTGCATAGAAGGGCTGAACTGGTGATACCAGGAAGCTTGAATATTGTTGTCGTAATTGTGAATGGAGCTGCCCGCGGAGAACGCCGTCAGCGATTGCACGTCAGGAGATTCTTCAAGATCATGTCCGTAGCGATAGGTGAGTGAAAATTCGTCGCTCGTGCTGAAGCGGTGATCGAGGCGTCCGGAAGCGAGGTATTGGCGCGTGGTGTAAGGAAACACTCCTCCGTCCGACTCAAACTGGTCGAGCAAAAAAGCGTTGACCGGGCTGGTCGCGGGATCGATGGTGAGCGCTCCGTCCAGAATCGCGGCGCACTCTGCGGCCGGAACATTCGTAGTCGGATTGGGGGCAGCCAATCCAAGTTGCGCGGCCACTGCCGCACCAACGGGACCACTCAGACAGGGAACCGTGTTGCCGCCAGTCAAACCTGCCAGGATCGTCCCCTGTGCTAGCGTGGGACGGAAAACGCTTGTGTCGGTCAAAATCGGCACGGAATTTTGGGCATCCTGCCGCAGCCCTTCGAAGGCAGCGAAAAGAAAGGTCTTGTCTTGTTTCACCGGAAGACCGATCGTCCCGCCATATTGCTGACGGCTCAAACTATTTTTGATCGGCGAGCCCACCGAATCAGGTGCAGCCGGGTTAAAGGTCGCCCCAACCGGCAAAGCCTGACTGAAGGCGAAGGGATCGCGGGCATCCATCGCGTCGTTGCGGAAAAAGCCATACAGCGTGCCATGAACTTTATTCGTTCCCGACTTGGTCACGATGTTGATAGAGCCGCCGGTCGCAGCCCCCAGATCGGCGGCGTAGTTGCTACGATTGATTTGAAATTCCTGCACGGCATCCTGACTGACGGTGAGGCGCACGCCTCCGGTATCGTTGCCGGTTTCACCACCGTCAACGGTGACGCTGTTTCCGCGGCCGTTGCTTCCGTAGAACGAAAGCCCACTTTGCGGCGTCTGCTTGACTCGGTAGTCTTGATCATCAGCGAGCCGCGTCGAGTCGGAAACGCCGGGAGCCAGCAGAGTGAATGTCAAATAATCGCGACGGTCGATGGGCAAGTCCGCGATGTATTGCTGGTTGATGCGGTCGGCCTGGCTGCCTCGTTCGGTCTCGATGGCAGGGGTCTCAGCCAAGACTTCAACCACCGTTGCGACTTGCGACGGGCCCATGCGGAAATCCGAGATAACGGTCTGCCCGACGGCGACGGTAACGTTGCGGCGAAGCTGAGTTGCGAAACCGGCCAGAGCCGCTCTGACTTCGTAGGTGGACGGAGATAGCCCAGTGACGCGGTAGTGGCCTGCGGCATCGGTCACGACGTTACGTTTGAGGCCGGTCTGGATGTCGACCAGGCTGATCGCGACGCGTGGCATGACCGCGCCAGACGAATCAACGACCGTTCCTGTGACGGTTCCCGAAGAGCCCACTCCCTGCGTCCGGGCCAAGCCGGCTGTGAACAGCAGAAACGCAAGCAGACAGATGGGTGGCTTCATTTGGGATTCTCCTTCTTCGTTCGTACGAATGCCGGGATGCTTTCGAGTGTGACCATGTCAGCAGCTAGGGGTGAACGCTGCTCTTCGCTTACAGAAATCAATTTGGCGCGGCCGAGGACTTCGCATTTGGAGAACCTCATGTATGAGTCCCCGATTTGCTACCACGCACAGTCGAATCCGATGAAGGCCAAAGCGGGATCTGGCGAGCTCAATCCCAATAAACCGGCTCGAATTGTGATAGCAAATATCACATAATAGTTACTAACGTCAAGAAAGAACGCCCAGGGAGATCACAGACAAGGATTCGGGTCGCGGCCGGGAAAGGACTGCAAAGACGGCCCCACCATTAAAAATGGCCGACGGTTAGGGCGTCAGAACGATGCGGCCCGTCGCCTGGCCGCGGCGCAATTCATCCAAAACCTGGTTGGCCTGCGAAAGCGGACGGGATTCAACTTGGCAATGGAGTTTTCCCGCAGCAGCCAGCGCCAGAACTTCCTTGAGGTCTTGTCGTGTTCCAACAGCAGAAGCGCGAACCGTGATTTCGCCCGCTGCCATCAGAACCGGCGGGAAACAGATGTTTTCGGCAGGCAATCCGACCACCAGCAGAGTACCCGTGGGGCGCAGGCAATAGAAAGCCGTATCGTAGGCTGCTTTGGCTCCGGAACTCACCAGGCAGACGTGAACCCCGCCCTTACCGCGTAGTTCCTTGACGACGTTGGTCGAAGCGGTGTTGAGTGTGAGGCTGGCCCCCATGGAATTCGCGAGTTCCAGCTTGGCGTCGGAAATGTCAACTGCGACGACTTCTGCTCCGAAGATCCGTCCCAGCTGAACTGCGAGATGTCCCAATCCGCCGATTCCAAAGACTGCGAGGCGCCGGCCGGATAAAGGTCCAGCATGCTTGAGCGCACGATAAACGGTGAGCCCCGCGCAGAAAAGCGGCGCGGCTTCGAGCCAGGAAAGTCCATCCGGAATTTTCACGACGTGCGAAGTGGGGGCTTTTACGAACTCGGCATATCCGCCATCGACGCTGACGCCGGTGATTTTCTGACGGGGGCACAGATTTTCGTTTCCAGAGCGGCAGAATTCACATTCGCCGCAGCTCCAGTGGACCCACGGAACCCCAACATGATCGCCGATTTGAAGATCGCGCACGGCATTGCCCATCTGAACGATGCGACCCGCCACTTCATGGCCGAGTATGAGGGGCTGCTTGATGATTGGCGTCAGCTGGGTCCAGTCGCCATCTGCCACGTGAACATCGGAGTGGCAGACGCCGCATGCCTCGACTTGAATCAATACTTCCTCGACGGCAGGAATTGGGCGATCAACATCCTCAACCGAGAGCGGGTGTCTGAACTGGTGTAGTACGGCGGCTTTCATGATGCGAGACTCAACCGACGGCAGGCGCCGAGGACCCCAACTATGGCTCGACTCCGCGCAGAAAGAACTCCACGGCGCTGTCGACTCGTTCGGTGAGCTCGTGGGGGCCGGTGAGATCGACCGTCCATTGACGAACCACGGTGTGATAGAGCGCCTCCATAAATTCCGCCAGATGAACAATGGGAAACTTGCTGGTAATCTCGCCGCGCTGCTGTCCCTGGGCGAGAATCTCGCGAAGCAGGCCGGCCACAATGCACTCAGCCCCGCGCACTTCCGGAGAGCGCACGGCATCCATCGCGCCCGACAACACGACGGCCTGCCACAATGGACGGTCGCTTTCCGCCTCGCACGCCAGCGAATGATAAAGCCTTCGCAAACGGGCTGCCGTGCTGGCTTTGGTCGATAGTTCCGATTTCAGCCGATCGGCGATGCACTCGAATCCGCGCTGCCCGACATCACGCAGAACCGCGTCCTTGCTGGGGAAATAACGAAAAAAAGTGGGCTGGCTGATTTCGAGAATCTTCACGATGTCATCGACGCGGGTCTTTTCATATCCCTGTTTTCGGAATAGCCGAATTGCCGTATCGACAATCTGTTGACGCAGTCGCGCCTTCTTCCGCTCGCGCAATCCCGGGATCGGCGGGACGGGTGCAGTCGCATCCCGCCTCCTCAGCTTTTTGCGACTTTGAGTCCTACGGGGTGACGCAACCGGAAGATGGGCCATGATTCTCTCCTGTGGCAATAGCACTCGCGCCGCGAACTCGATGCGTATCAGTCCTGAGATCGATAGTAGCAAAAGACCAAGGCGAGTCCTCCGCGGAATGCGGAAGACCACAATCAACTTTTTTCATTGATCCCCAGTTGACGTTAGCCACTAATATCTGATATAGACTAACACAATTTCAGAGCGCCCCCGCAGTTCTATTCGACTTCGACGACCTTCCCCGGGTCGCAATACTTCTGTTTTCGAGGGCAGATAAAGATGACGGAACCGACAGCGGCACCTCTTGTTCAACCCCGGGGCGGGGCATTTCTGATTGAAGACCGCGCCCCGGACGATGTTTTCACGTTCGAAGATCTGAGCAACGAACATTTGGACATCGCGCGCACTGTCGACCAGTTTTGGGCGAATGAGGTGGAACCGAATCTGGACGCGATCCGCCAGCAGAAACCGGGCCTGGCCTTGAGCATCTTGCGCAAATCGGCGGAACTCGGCTTGGCGGCGATCGCAATTCCGGAAAGGTTTGGCGGCATGGCGATGGATCTGCCGTCGGTCATGATCGCGAGCGAGCATCTGGCCCGCGATGGATCGTACGGATCGTGGCATTCTGCGCATACGGGAATCGGCACGCTGCCCGTTCTTTTCTTCGGTACCGAAGAGCAAAAACAGCGATATCTTCCTCGCCTTGCCAGCGCAGAACTGCTGGCTGCATACGCTTTGACCGAGCCCTGGGCCGGCTCCGACGCGCTGGCTGTTCGCGCACGCGCCGATCTGAGCGCGGATCGCAAGTATTACGTCCTGAACGGGCAAAAGATGTGGATTACCAATGGGGGCGCTGCGGATTTGTTCACCGTCTTCGCCAAAGTAGGCGGCGAGAAGTTTACTGCGTTTCTTGTGGAACGCAGCTTGGGCGGTGTAACCAGCGGTGCCGAAGAACACAAGATGGGCATGAAAGGGAGTTCGACCACGGCGGTTTATTTTGACAATGTGAAAGTCCCAGTCGAAAACGTTTTGGGCGAAGTGGGCCGCGGCCACGTTATCGCTTTCAACATTCTGAATATCGGCCGCCTGAAGCTGGGAGCGGGAGCCCTGGGCGGCGCGAAGGACGTGATTGCCATTTGCCTGAGGTACGCAAAAGAACGCAAAGCGTTCGGAACGACGATCGCGCAGTTTGGAGCCATTCAACACAAGCTGGCCGAAATGGCAATTCGGACGTACGCGGTCGAGTCCACGGTGTGGCGCGTTGTCGGGCTGATTGAGAGCCAATTGCGGTTGTCTAGCCAGCAGAGATCATCCGCTACAACCGTCGAACTCAAGGCTGTCGAGGAGTATGCGGCGGAATGTTCGATGATAAAGGTTTACGCATCAGAGATGCTCGACTACGTGGTGGACGAGGGAGTGCAGATCCATGGCGGCTATGGCTACCACCAGGATTACGCGGTGGAGCGGGCGTATCGCGATTCGCGGATCAACCGAATTTTCGAAGGCACGAACGAAATCAATCGTCTTTTGATCACCGGCATGCTGTTGAAACGCGCTTCCCGTGGGCAGTTGGCGTTGATGCCTGCGATTCAGACGCCGCGGAATGCACCCGCCGGAGAGATGCGGTACAACGGGGACCAGGAAGAACTCCGCCTGGTTAGAAATGCAAAAAAGGCGGCTTTATTGACGATTGGGATTGCATACCAAAGATTTCGCGAAGAACTGGAGAAGCAACAGGAAATCCTGACCAGTCTCTCGGACATTATCATGGAAACGTTTGCCATGGAGTCGGTTCTGCTTCGGTCGCGAAAACTCGCGGCATCCGGCAAGGGAGCGAACGCCGCCGATATGACCGCCGTATTTCTTCGCGATGCGATGGCACGGGTCGATGTTTCTGCGCGAAACGTAGTCGGAGCCTGCTCGGATGGCTACGTCCGGCAAGAGAATGTGATGGCCCTCCGACAGTTGGTGAATTATGATCCGATCGATTCGATTCAGCTGCGCCGGAACGTGGCCAACCGGTCGTTAGCTGCCGGATCCTATCTCGTTTGAGCTGCCGATTTCTGCTCATCCCGCCGCTTCGACTGCGGGTCTCGCAAAGACGATCGCGACCAAGCTTTCCCTCCTATCCCAGCGGCACGATGGTTAATATTTCTTCAGATTTTTCAGTCTCACCACTGTTCCGCTCTAAACTGTCATGAGCAGACGGATCAGATTCTGCTCTTCTCCATGAATTTGCTGATCGTCGAAGACGAACCGCGGATGGCCGAACTGCTTCGCAAGGGCCTGACCGAGGAGGGACACACCGCAACGGCTGCACCCGATGGAGTTCAAGGACTCGAACTCGCGAAGCTTTATGAATTCGACGTGATTATTCTCGACATCATGCTTCCCCGCATCAGCGGATATGATCTGGTGAAGCGCTTGCGCGCGGAGAAAATTCGGACGCCCATTCTCATGCTGACGGCGCGCGATTCGGTCCCCGATATTGTTCGCGGCCTCGATCTCGGCGCCGACGACTACATGACCAAGCCCTTCTCGTTTAACGAACTGGTTGCCCGCTTGCGTGCGGTGAAAAGACGGGTTACGGCGGCAGACGATACGCGACTGCGGGTCGGGGACCTGGTGGTGGATGCCGCCAGCCGCGAGGTGCATCGAGGAGAGCAGCGGATTTCATTGACCCGCACCGAATACAACCTCCTGGAACGCTTGGTCTACCGGGCCGGAAAAGTCGTCTCCCGGCGCGCATTGATTGAGTCGGTTTGGGGATTTGACCGTGAGATCGAAGACAACACCTTGGATGCGTTTATGCATCTGCTGCGGGCCAAAGTCGATGGCCCAGGGCGTCCCAAGCTGATTTATACCGTACGCGGAATCGGATATATGATTCGCCATGACGCCGGAGCATAAATCAAGACATGAAAAAGCTCTCCATCGGCACTCTCCTCGCGCTGTGGTATTTCGCGATCTTTGCGGTGGCTCAGATCATTTTCGGTGCCGGAATGTGGTTTTCTTTGAGCTATCACTTATATGATCTGGCCGAAGACAGCCTGGAAAATCAGCTTGAGGATTTGACGCACTTCCTGGAGGCGCAGAACAAGGATGCATCGCTCGCCAAAATACAGGAAGAAGTCAACAAAACCTACCTGCTCGAGCATTCCGGCGATTACCTCGAGTTGTATGCGGAAAACGATCAACCAATCTATCGAGCCAGCTTCCTTCAGATCCATCCGGTGACGATGCCCCTCGGCGAGTTCCACAAACCTGTCTTTCGCAGCATCTGGATGACCGGCCGGCCGTTCCGGTTCACCGTTCAGCGGTTGTCGGTGAACGGCCATGTGTATCGGGCGATCACAGGCATTCCGATGGATGACGAGGTCGAGACGCTGCACCTGTTGCGGACTTATCTGCTCATGTTTGCGCCGCTGCTGTTCCTGGTTGCGGCCGGCGGTGGATATTGGCTGAGCCGGCGGGCATTGTCTCCCGTAGATGCACTGGTGCGGACCGCACACGATATCAGCGGGATCAATCTCGATCGACGTCTTCCCCAGCTCCACACGGGAGACGAACTGCAGCGATTGTCAGACACTCTGAACGAAATGCTCGATCGAATCGAAAAAGCATTCTTGCGCGTAACGCAATTTACAGCGGATGCCTCCCACGAACTGCGCACGCCGATTTGCCTGATCCGTACCGAGGCCGAACTGGCCCTGCGGCGATCGCGAGGCGAAGCGGAATACAAAGAATCCCTTCGCGCCATCCTGCTCGAGGCGGAACGGACGACGGCGATCGTGGAACAGCTTCTCGCGCTGGCTCGGGCTGATTCTGGCCGCGAGACGCTGCAGATGGGGACACTGGATTTCTCGAAGATTCTTGCAGAGGTGCAAGAAAGCTGGCGACAGGTGGCTGAGATCCGGAACTTGCAATTTTCGACCTGCATTGCGCCCGCCATCCTCGTGCTGGGAGACGCGACGGCTCTGCGCAAACTGGTCGATCTTCTTCTCGACAATGCTCTGAAATATACGCCTTCGCCGGGCAGCGTCGAGCTTTCGCTGGAATGCACAGGAGGGAATGCGGTTTTAATGGTTCGTGACTCGGGCCCGGGCATCGCGATAGAGGAACAAGCCAAAATCTTTGAGCGCTTCTATCGAGTGGATAAGGCCCGAAGTCGAGAAGAAGGGGGAGTCGGCCTGGGTCTGGCCATCGCCAAGTGGATCGTCACCCAACATCGCGGAACGATTGCAGTGAGAAGTGAGGTCGGGGCGGGCAGTGCGTTTTTCGTCGAACTTCCACTCGCGACTTCCCCTCGCGACTACTCATGGGGCGGCGAAGCAGGAAAAATCTCTGCACAGAACGGCTGAGCGGTCGTTCCATCGAGGTTCGCTCCATTTCACACAACACTGATATGCTCTCCGACGCTCTGGAGCGGCAAGTGGCCCGCTGATGGCCGTTTTCAGATGCCTTTCATGTTTATCGCATATCGTTTTCTTCAACTTAAGGAGGCCTGGACTAAGAATGTCGCGACGCTTGTTGCCATTAATAACTGGAGTTGCGTCTGTTTGCCTTTATGCGGGATCGGTCTCGACATGGGCGCAGCAAAACAGAACAAACCTTGACTTGGTGCAGCCGGCCGGACCGAATGAATCGCAGGCCCCCCCAGTTATCACGCTTGCGGATGCGATGGAGCGTGCGCAAAGAGTGGATGCGCATTTTCAGTCCGCTGTGACCGATGCAAAACTCGCGCACGAGGATCGCACACAAGCCAGAAACGCGATTCTGCCGACCATCAGCTATACCAGCCAGGCCTTGTTGACGCAAGGAAATGGCGGCAGGACCACGGTTGGGCGTTTCGTGACTCAGGACGGCGTGCACGTGTACCGTTCCTGGGCCGTTTTCACCGAGGATCTAAGCCCTGCGAATTATCTCGGAACTACATATCGTCAGGCGCAGGCGGCCGCCGCAATTGCGAATGCGAAGGCCGAGATGGCCAAGCGCGGGCTCAACGCCACGGTGACCAAGCTTTATTATGCTTTCGCGGTTGCGCAACGAAAATATGCGACGGCACAACTGGCTTTGGAAACGGCGAAGCACTTCTACGAAATCACCGCCGACGCAGAACGAGTCGGGCAGGCCGCGCACAGCGATGCTCTGCAAGCCGAGATCCAATATCGGCAGCAGGACCAGGCATTTCAGGATGCAAAGCTCGCCATGGAAGCGGCGCGGCTGGATCTTGCAGTCCTGTTGTTTCCGACTCTGAACGAGAATTTCAGCATCGTTGATGATCTGGATTCAGCCGTGGCGCTGCCCACGTTTCAGGAAACGCAGAAAATGGCGGCCAGCAAAAATCCAGACCTGCAAGCGGCGCTGCAGACGCTTTATCAGGCAAAGGTCGCGGTGCAGGCGGCTAAGGGAGCATTTCTGCCGGCGTTGTTCAGCGATAGCGTCTATGGGATTGAGGCAAACGCTTACGCGTTGCATAGCGTCAACGTCGAAGAACGGAAAGCCGGAGTGGTGCCCAATCTCGGCTATTTCATCACCGTCGGTGTGAATGTTCCGGTGTGGGATTGGGGTACACTGCGCAGCAAACTCCATCAGGCCGAGTTCAAGCGTGAGCAGTCGCGTTTGGACCTGAGCCAGACCGAGCGCGAACTGCTCAGCACTTTGTACAGCTCCTACAATGAAGCAGCGGTGGCGCGGGCGGCGGTCGGCGAAACTAGGCACACAGCCGATCTTGCCGCGGAGAGCCTACGCCT
>JASHRE010000333.1 GCA_030037515.1 Candidatus Sulfotelmatobacter sp. | reverse complement strand
CTCCATGGAGTGCTGTTGGTAGCCCAGGGCATGACCTGCCCAGAGGTGGCGTACCTTCTGGGCGATGCCCCACGATCGGTGGAGTATTGGGTCGGTCGTTTTGAAAGAAACGGTCTGGCGGGACTGTTGGAGGGGGAACGACCGGGACGGCCACGGCGCTTGACAGAAAAACAACTCCAGGCGGTGGATCAAGTTTTGCGCCACCCGCCCAGGGAGGTCGGTCTGAGCGGGAACATCTGGGACGGAAAAACATTGAGTAGCTGGATTGAGCAAAGGTACGGCATCTCCATCGGGGTTCGCCAGTGCCAGCGCATGTTCCGTCAACTCGGCTTCCGGTTGCGCAAACCACGTCCCGCGCTGGCCCAGGCCAATCCCGCGTTGCAGAAAGCCCATAAAAAAAACTCCAAGACTTGATGCAGGATGCCAGTGTCGATCTTTGGGCCACCGACGAAGTACACTTTCAGCAGCATGGCTCGCGCTGCCGCATGTGGATCCCGCCGGAAATCAAGGACCCTGTCCTACTACATGCTCTCCCACCCGCAAGAGTGTGGGCTATTTCGGGGCCGTGCACCTGGGGGACGGGCGCTTTGTGTTCCGTCTGGAGACGGGCAAATTTGCTTTGGACTTCCTTCCCCCGTACAGCCCCGAACTCAATCCAATCGAGCGAGTGTGGAAGCTCAGACGCCGTCGTTGCCTGCATAATCGCTAGTTCGAGAATCTCAAAGACGTCATCAACGCGGTTGAATCCGAGTTCGCGCGGTGGACCACTCGCAATGATGTTCTCCGCAGACTATGCGCAATTACTTAAGATGCTATGTTTAGCAACCACGTTTCGCAGGTAGCAGCGGCCCGTACCGTTGTGCAAAAAAGATCGCGGCTGGCGATGATCGCACTCAAGTTCCCAAGTTCCCCGCCGACAATAGTTAACGTCTCCACTTCTTTAGCAGCTTCCACGCTGTCACGAGTTCCTGCCTCGATCTCGCAGAAGGAGAGGTCCGGCTGTTGATTATTGCGCACTCGCGATAGGCGCCTTGATAGACTTCGCGCACGATGGGCTTGCTCAGGACGGCCAGATTACGCGCGATCTCTTTCGGGTCCTCAGCGCTCCAGATTTCTTCCCTTCTCGCCGAAATCGGGATGGCGGGCCATGATGCGGAATGGAACAGTCTTAGCCGTATGTGTCTTCGTCGTATGTTCGCCATGCAGCAAATGCGTCGATGCGGCGGACTCGGGGTAGAATTTCCGAATGCGGACTTGTTTGCGATAATTCGCAGAAAATGGCAGACATGGACGACGAGAAACCCGATGTTCAGCAGATCAGGCTGGTCCTTCAGGATATACTGCATCGCCTCGATCAAGTTGAGCGCAGAATAGGGCCACCATCGGGACAGGACAAGCCAGCCAATTCGACGGATGACGGTTCACCCTGTCTCGGGCCTTCTGAAGCTGAGGAAAAAGATTCCAGGACAAGTGCTGACCTCGAATCGCGAATCGGTGTGCATTGGTTGAATCGCGTCGGAATTGTCGCCCTCTTGGTCGGTGTCTCACTGTTCTTAAAATTCGCTTTTGAAGGCAAGTGGGTTGGTCCCACAGGACGCATAGCCATCGGTCTGGCAGCGGGTGCGGCCATCATTGCGTGGAGTGAATGGTTCCGCATACGCAGATATCGGATTTTCTCTTTTTCCTTGAAAGCCCTGGGACTGGGAGTGCTTTATTTGTCTCTGTGGGCCGCCTTTCAGATTTACTACCTGATTCCCTGGTCGGTGGCGTTTCTAACCATGGTCACAGTCACCGCTGCAACAGCAGCATTGGCTCTATGGCAAAGTTCGGAGGTTCTGGCTCTTTCTGCACTCATCGGTGGCTTTGCGACTCCAGTCCTTCTCTATACGGGGGAAAGTCGTGAGATTCAATTCTTCAGCTATCTGGCTATTCTTAACATCGCAGGTGTTATATTGGCCGGATATCGTGGTTGGAGACAGTTGCTGTTGGTTAGCTTGGTTGCGACTTCGATTTTGTATTTCTCGTGGTATGTGATCTTCTACAGGAGTGATGAACGCGTCCCCACGCTTCTATTCGCAACGGCATTCTTCATCATTTTCATGGCGGCTCCCTTGGCGGAGAGCATTGTTAGACAAGAGGCGAGCGCGCATTCGAAAATATTGATTTTTGCAACATTGTTGAATTCATCCACCTACTTCCTCCAACTTTACTTGACGCTCGGGCGGACCGACAAGACGACGTTGGCGTGGTGTGCGGTCGCTCTCGCTGCAGCGTACGCGATCCTTGGTGGATTTCTGTTTGCAAGAATTCGACCTAATGGGGGCGTGAAGCTCCAACGCGTGAATCTGGCCCTCAGCACTGCTTTCATCACTCTCGCGATTGCGGTTTACTTTGGGTCGCTCGGGATTTCCCTGGGATGGTTCATGCAAGCTGCTGCGCTTGCGACAATAGGATTCTTCACGAGATCAGCTTTCGTTCGCTGGCAAGCATTGGTACTGATTGCCGCCGTAACAGCCAAGGTTTTTGTCTACGACATATGGCGTCTGCCGCAGGCATACAACATGGTGAATTTTATCCTATTAGGCACGCTTTTGCTTGTGGTCTCATTCCTATATCAAGAGGACTGGCGGAAACTCCGACGCGATGGGGACTCTCGGAAGGGATGACGCAACGAGTCGTTTAGTGCAAGCACTCGGCGGGTGAAATCTTCGGCTAGTTTGCGGTGTGCGTTTACCCGTTCTGACGTAGCAAACTCAGGGTTTGGATTTGAATGGAGCACCTTGCCAAATACTGGATCCTTGTCGACGCTAGCAATTCTAGCTAGCTA
>JASHRE010000332.1 GCA_030037515.1 Candidatus Sulfotelmatobacter sp. | reverse complement strand
CATGGCGGTGTTCTCGCTGATGGCGTTGGCGAGTTCGTCCGGCGAATAGACGAGAACGAGCTGCGCGCCCACCAACCGGATGGCGCTATCAAAAGCGCTTCGGCCCCCGACCATGATCACCTCGTGTTTAAGGCCGGTGGTGTCGGGCAGCTGCCAGATATTTTTGTCGTCCGCTCCCGCGACACATGCCGCCGTAGCGGCGGCCATTGCACCGGCCGCACCAGAGGTGATGATCCCGGACTCCGCGCCAGTCAACTCCGCCAGGCGCCGGCCGACTCCACGCTGCAGATCGAACATATTCACGAAATGCAGAGCCGCTTCAGCCTCGGCCCGCTGCACCTCCGGAAACTCAAGAGATCCGCTCAAGTAGGTCCACGTTCCGCGGCAATTGATGACGGTTTTTACCCCGAGCCGGGTATAGACGTTCTGCCGCGGGTCCTTTCCCACTGCCGTTGCCGCCTGCGCGTAAAGTTCGCGTGCAGCGATCCGGGTCAGCAGCGGCGCCGCCGCCATCAGCTTGACGAATGACCGCCTGGAACTGCCAGTATGCATGCCTTGATCTCCTTGGAAGCTCTCCGCTACACGATCAACGCCGGCGCCGTGGTTAGGTCTTTGAGCGATCGCGAAGCTGGGAACTCAATCTTCATCTTTCGGTAGCGGAACCCGCGAGCGCACGGCCAGTATATGAGCCTTGGCACCCGGCTTGTTCTGGTTGTAGAAACCCACCGTGCAATTCTGGCGGAAATAATAGGCGTCGCCAGCTTTGGCCGAATGACGACCCTCCACTCCATCCATTCCGCCGCCGGCCACCATGTCTCCTTCTCCGTCGAGAACAAAATAGATTTCTTCGGCCGTCTCGTGGTGATGTGGAAAGTTCGTACCGCCCGGTGCAAAATCCATCCAGAACAAACTGACCACTTCGTATGCATCGTCAACCGCATCGCGCTTGCCGGATTTCGGGCCGAGCAGCAGCTTGTACAAAACCGACGACGGGTGGCCTTCCACCGTTTCCTCTTTGACGTCGCGGAGGTTCACGATTTTAGGCTCGGGCGAAGCCTCGCCGAGAGGAATGGACGGGCGAATTTTAAAACCCATCACCAGAACGACAAAGGTGTCGTCTGAGTTGTTGGAAATGAAGTGCTTTACACCCGGAGGCAGATACATGAAATCGCTCTTCCGTATCCGATACGTCCGGTCGCGATATTGAAGAATGCCGTTGCCCTCGAGAACGAAATAGATCTCTTCCTGGCGATCGTATTGCATGGCCGCACAGGCACCGTGAGAGCTGACGGCAGCCTCTCCGAACCGTGCGACGCTCGGCAGAGGTTGACTCCCTGCATCACCCTCACCGAAGATCGCCTTGTAGTGACACGTGGGTGATGACAGATCGACCGCTCTATCGGTCAGCTTGGGAACGTAGCGATGCAGCCATGTAGGAGTGACTTTCCGCTCCTGGGCGCGGACCGCACAGAATGAACAGATGAGCAGTGTTAACAGCAGGCGTTTCCAATTCAATGCGCGATGCGCTTGTGCGCTGGCGTGTTCCGGCTGGCTCCTCACTAGCGCAGTGGTATACCACAAGATTGGCTTGACGCCAATCGAAAAGTTTCGTTTCATTGGCTTTCATTTCTTTTTTTCGATACCCATCGAGGGCTCATTTTGAACAATTCCGTGATCGTGCTACGCTCAACCCCGCCTTCGCCTAAAACCAAATTTATGATTCGGTCTTTTCTTCAAGCGAATTGGGTGAGTTCCATCGCGCTGGTGTGCTTTGCGGGGCTCGCCTGCGTCGGAACGGCTTTTTCGCAACAACCAAATCCGGGGAAGCCGGCGGCTGGCCAACCCTGTCTCGTCGAACCCTTGAACTACAAGGGTTGGGATGCAGAACAACTCTCCAATCGCTGGGTACAGCTGGTCATCGTGCCGCAGAATGGCGGACGCCTGATGCAAGTGACCTTCGATGGCCATTCCTACTTGTTCAATAATCCCAAGCTTGGAGGCAAGTATTTTCCGCCCACCGCGGGAAAATGGTTCAACTATGGTGGCGACAAACTCTGGCTTCTGCCCGAGGGAAACAACGACGAGCGACACTGGGTCGGCGACTCGGATGTGATCGATGACGGGCCGTTCTCATTTCGAAAACTTTCGGAAGGAAAACGGTGCGAGGTCGAACTCACGGGACCGGCCGATCCCCAAACCGGAATTCAGTTTCAGCGCACCGTTCATCTGGACGCCGATTCTCCGCGCATTCAGTTTCACGCCATCATGAAGAATGTAACCGGGCATACCCTCGAATGGTCGATGCAGTCGGTGTCGCAATACGACACGTCGGATCGCAGCGCACCGGAGCAAACTCGTGTCAATCACAACTTCTGGGCGTTCACGCCGGCGAATCCGACCAGCAGCTATCTGAACCGCTATCATGTTCGCTACGGGCAGGCAGAAAATCCCTCCGTGTCGGTGCGAGATGATGGCTTGTTTGTCCTGCATTATGTACACATGGCCGCCGAGTTATGGCTGGATTCACAGGATGGTTGGTTGGCCGTGGTCGACGGCGACAGCCGATACGCCATGGTCGAGCGGTTTGAGTACGATCCAGCCAAGACTTATCCGGGCAAAGCCTCGGTGATCTTTTGGACCAACGGGGCCGAAATGCGACTGAATGGCGATGGTGTCCCTTCGCTGAGTTCTGACCCCGATGCGTCCCCGATCTATCTCGAAGCCGAACTCAACAGCCCCATGTGCCGTTTGCGCCCCGGAGAGAGCTGCGCCTTCG
>JASHRE010000331.1 GCA_030037515.1 Candidatus Sulfotelmatobacter sp. | reverse complement strand
TTGGCAGGCAGAAGACCGGTAAAGGCCAGAAGGTATCAGTCTCCATGCAAAACGCTGTGCTAAACCTTTGTCGAGTCAAGCTGCGCGACCAGGAGCGACTGGAGCGACTCGGCTACCTTGAAGAATATCCGCAATATCCAAACGGAACCTTCGGTGACACGGTTCCGCGCGGTGGAAATGCTGGCGGAGGAGGGCAGCCTGGTTGGGTACTGAAGTGCAAGGGTTGGGAAACAGATCCCAATTCGTACATCTATTTCACGATCCAGGACCAGAATTGGGCACGAACCTGTGAGGCCATCGGTCACCCAGAGTGGAAGGACGACCCCGCCTATTCAACGGCCCTGGCACGCCAGTCGCATATCTTCGAAATCTTTGGCGAGATTGAAAAGTCGATCGCCGAGAAGACAAAGTACGAAGCGATCGACATCTTCCGGAAATTCGAAATTCCGTGCGCACCAGTGCTGAGCATGAAGGAAATTGCCCATGATCCGGCACTCCGCGCCAGTGGGGTGATTGTCGAGGTTCCACATAAGGAACGCGGCGTCTATCTGACTGTCGGCAGTCCGATCAAGTTTTCTGATTTCGCCCCAACGATTACTGGTTCGCCCTTGCTCGGGGAACACACAGACGAGGTCCTTACGGCTTTGGGTTACAGCTCGGAAGAAATCGAAAGATTGCGCGACAAGGGAGTCCTGGTCAAGCGTGCAGCTGGCGCGAAACCTGCAAAGACTCCTAAAACGGTCTCAAAAGTAGCGTAATGACCGGGGCAGTCTCGCAAACATCTGCCGATGACTGTCGGCAAATGCTTGAGGGGAGGTCGGCGACGCAATCATCGTCGCCGACCCCTAACGGGAAAATCAAATTTTGGAATCCCGCTAAGCGCCTATTTGGGTTCGCTTCCGCTGAAGCGATCGGAAAGACGCTTGACCTTATTGTTCCTGAGCGTTTTTGGGGACCGGCACTGCGCCGGTTACTGGAAAACGATGGCCTCCGGAAAGACGCGATACGCGCATGGCGTGTTTCGAGTCCCTGCCAGCCACAAGGACGGAGCGACCATTGTCGATCGCATTCACGGTTGGCTTGCTCTACGACCGAGAGCTACGATTGACGGGAGTTGTGGCGGTGATTCGCGACGACACGGCACGTTTTGCCGAAGAGTGAAAATTGCGCAAGCAACTCGCTGAACTCGCCGGAGATAAAGTCGCAACAACGGCGGAGCCTGGCACCAGTGCCTGGCCTGATCGTTCGTTCCGGCATGAAGATTAACAATCAGAGATTCGAAGAGAGGCATTTCATGGTTGGAACTTTAGTAAATGCTGCAAAGGAAGTGAAATCAACGACAGAAAAACAATCACCGACTTTGACCGATGGATTTCATCTTGTGGTGGATGCCCTGAAACTGAACGGAGTCGACACAATCTACGGCGTGGCGGGGATTCCGATAACGGACCTCGCCCGGCTGGCACAGGCAGAGGGAATACGGTACATCGGCTTCCGGCACGAAGAATCCGCGGCCTATGCGGCCACGATTACCGGCTACCTAACCAAGAGGCCTGGGATCTGTTTGACTGTATCGGCGCCGGGTTTCTTAAACGGTCTTGTTGGCACCGCCAATGCGACCACCAACGGCTTTCCTATGATCCAGATCAGCGGATCGAGTGACCGCGAGATTATCGACCTTCAGCAAGGCGACTACGAAGAACTTGATCAAATGAACGCGGCCAAGGCTTACACTAAGGCCGCATACCGCGTGAACAAACCCGAGGATATCGGGATTGGAGTCGCACGGTCCATTCGCGCAGCGGTCTCCGGACGACCCGGCGGCGTGTACCTAGATTTCACCGCGGAAGTCCTCGGGGCTGCGCTGGACGCAGAAGCGGGCGCGAAATCGCTTGTGCGCGTCGTCGATCCCGCGCCGGCAGAAATTCCCGCTCCTGAATCCATCCAGCGAGCGCTGGAGCTGCTGGCTGGCGCACAGCGACCGCTCATTATTCTTGGCAAAGGCGCCGCCTATGCCCAGGCCGACGCCGAAATCCGTTGGTTTATCGAGAAGACAGGGATTCCGTTCCTGCCAATGTCGATGGCGAAGGGACTTCTGCCGGATAACCATTCTCAGTCTGCTGCCGCAGCTCGGTCTTTGGTTCTGGGTCAGGCGGATGTGGTCATGCTGATTGGTGCTCGGCTCAATTGGTTACTGGCGCACGGCAAACCTCCGCGTTGGTCCCCCAACGTGCGTTTCGTACAGGTAGACATTCTCGCAACCGAGATGGATAGCAATCGTCCCATTGCCGCACCCGTGGTCGCCGACATCAAGTCCGCCATGACTTCCTTCTTAAGCATGCTGAAGCCGGGGCAGATTCGACCACAAGCAGCGTGGACCAAGGCGATCGAAGAACGCAAGAAGCACAATATTGAGCGCATGGCGGTGCGACTGAATTCGAACCCTAGCCCGATGAACTTTTCGAGTGCGCTGCGTGCCGTACGCGATGTTCTCGCGAGTAGACCGGACATTTACGTCGTCAATGAGGGAGCCAATACGCTCGACTTCGGCCGCGACATTATCGAAATGCGCGAACCTCGCAAGCGTCTTGATTGTGGGACATGGGGAGTCATGGGTGTCGGAATGGGTTACGCCATTGGAGCGACGGTAACCACCGGAAAGCCCGTTGTGGCCATCGAGGGAGATAGCGCTTTTGGTTTCTGCGGTATGGAACTTGAGACTATCTGCCGCTACTCACTCCCTGTCGTCATCGTTATTTTCAACAATGGCGGGGTCTACCGTGGGGATGACGTAAACCGCAGTGGAGGCAGCGATCCCGCGCCAACTGTTCTGATGAAAGCACGCTACGACAAACTGATTGAGGCTTACGACGGCAGAGGGTACAACGTGATAGATCCACAAGCGCTCACCAAAGCTCTTACTGAGTCGTTGGCTTCTGGGAAACCGGCAATCATCAACTGCGTAATCGATCCGACAGACGGCACCGAGAGTGGCCACATCAGCAATCTGAATCCGAAGAGCCAGATCAACGCTGCTCACAAGTGAGAGGCCGGTGTTGTGACTCTCTCTTCAATTGGCAACACAAGCGTGTCACCCGTGAGCAATGTCTCTGATTTGCTCACGAAGAACATTCGAAACCAACCAAACAGTACCGCCATCGGTACTTCCGACGGGCGAACCGCGATTAGTTACGGCCAACTTGACGCTCTCGTTCGGTCGGTCGTGACGCAACTCTCCGCTCTCGGATTGAGGCGCGGCGACACGGTAGCCTTGTTGTCTGATAACAGCCTCGAATTTGTGCTGGGTTTCTATGCAATTGTGTCGTCAAGGGCCCGTGTTGCACCGTTAAATCCGGAACTTACTTCATCCGAGCTGGATAAACGACTGTCACAGCTGTCGCCTCACGCCGTTCTCCTGCCACGTTCCCTGGTAAGCAACTTTGAGTCTCGAGACGACGTCGGGCGGCTCATTCCGTTCTGGATTATGGAGTTTAATTCGTCAGGTAGCAGTAACGTGCGAATCGTGACCAAGCGGGGCCGAACTCGTGCCCCGGTCGAGAGTGCAGAGTCAACTACTTCAGTTAACGATTCCAATAATGTCGCCCTCTTGATGTTTACGGGCGGCACGACCGGCGCACCCAAGCTAGTTCCTCTGACCCATCGCAATGTGGTCGCGTCAATCGAAAACATCTCCTGCGGTTATGCCTTGTCGCCCGACGACGCAACGCTTCTTGTTATGCCCTTGTTTCACGGACACGGACTTATAGCCGGGCTATTGTCGACCCTGGCCAGCGGAGGCAGGGCCTATGTTCCGAGTACCGGTTCGTTCTCGGCCCATTTGTTTTGGCCTGATGTGGTACGCCTGGGGGTAACGTGGTACACGGCAGTGCCCACCATCCATCGTATTCTGCTCAATCGGGCTTCCAACGAATACCCAAAGTCCGTTCCCGTCCCGCTTCGCTTCATCCGCAGCTGCAGCGCTCCGCTCGACAAGCAACTGGCGGCTGATACCGCGGCAACATTCCGGGCTCCGATGATCTCTGCCTATGGTATGACGGAGGCGTGTCACCAGGTGTCGTCAAATCCTCTGCCGGCCAATGGCGCTAACAACATGTCATCGGTAGGCTTGGCCACGGGAGTAGAGATCCGAATTGTCGCTGACGACGGACGAGATGTGCCGACTGGCGGTGTTGGTGAGATCTGGATACGAGGCGAAACGATCACACCTGGATACTTGGGTAATTCCGAGGCAAACTCATCTAGCTTTGCTGATGGGTGGTTCCGTAGCGGCGACCTCGGCAGTAAAGACGAAACGGGCTACATCTTTTTGAGGGGTAGGCTGAAAGAGATGATTAACCGCGCCGGCGAGAAAATCTCCCCGCGCGACATCGACGCGGTTCTTTTGTCTCACCCAAAAGTACTTGAGGCTGCATCGTTTGGTGAAGCCGACACGATGTACGGCGAGAACGTGCAGGCGGGTGTCGTTCTACGACCAGGAATGTCGGCTACCGAAGGCGAGCTGCGGGATTATTGTCGTGCACGGCTAAGCACCTTTGAAGTACCCCAACGTATTTACATTGTGTCCGATTTCCCGCACACAGCGAAGGGTTCGATTGATCGCCGTGCTCTTGCGGCGCAGTTCGCCTAGTCCAGGCCGGTATTTCCGAGGACGAGAGAGGAATTGAATTCTGTCGCAGGTCGCGGGCCGAGAACCGAAGGACAACTCGATGTCTATTGGAAGCGAAAACCGTTTCTCTGAAACCGTTGAGCCGGGTGATGACCATAGACTGGACCGATAAGCGAGTACAGTGGCCGGGAGCAATTTTGCTCGCTGTTATCGCCGGCTATGTGGATGGATACGGACTTCTTTTCCTAAAGACCTTTGTTTCGTTCATGAGTGGGAACACGACAAGCACCGGTGTCACGAGTGGACAGGGTAACTTTCGCGCCGCGTTTCTCTCCGGCTTGGCAATTGTTTCTTTCGTCACCGGCAGTTTCCTGGGAAATCTGCTGTCGCACTCCAGATGGCGGCATTGTCATCGAATGATGTTTTGTTTGATCGCGGCTGGATTAGCTCTCGTTATAGGGCTCGAATGGGCTGGTCTCCGCAATATTGCGCTCGAAGTGGCATTACTTGGCGTGACCATGGGCATGGTGAATCCCGTTCTCTCAAAGGTTGGCTTCGAAGCTGTCAGTCTTACATTTATGACTGGTACCCTGAGCAGGATAGGCGGCCATCTCGCATTGGCTGCAGGGCGGCGGCCCTTGAATGAACAACAAGGCCCCGGAGATTCTCATCTGGCTCGTGCCGGAATCGAAGCAAGCATCTGGGGTGGGTTTTTGGCGGGAGCATTTTTGGCGGGAATTGTAGGTTCAAACCTTCGCAGATCGGCGCTGTTGCCTCCGTGTCTCGTCATGTTTGGACTGGGTCTTATCAGCGAGTGCGCCATGCCGTCGCGATAGGAACACGATTCCGGGCTGCGCCCTTGGAAATCTGAGAAAACGGATGGCGAGGTAACTTGGGAAAATTTGCGCCAACAAAGCGAGACGTTACACTTTGTCGCTTCTTGCGTTCGTCTTCAACTGAGGCCCCTTCCCTCCACCGGAGTTACCCGGCTTCTTCGGTACTGCTGGCCTCTCCGCCACCCCAAACGGCCCGGCCCATCTCTCACGAGTTGCCGGTTGACCCGCACATGCGATCACCGCTGGGGCTTCCCGTGGTGCCTCTGGTCTCCTATGCCTACATGCCGTCGCCCTTACCCCGGCAGGTTCAATGGAGCTGTTCGCTCGTGCTTCTCCACTGTCGGCGGCCTTCCCTTGTGTAACAGTCCGGTCGGCTCCTGCAATTATTTTTTCCGGGCCTGCTCAGCGTTCACTCGCGTTACGGCCTGCACGCTCACCGAGTCACCAACGGGACCCTCTACACCGAAAGCTCCGACGGTTTCGTCACCTCCACCGCCGCTTCGATTGTTACCGGGTGGAGCGAACCAGTTCCCGGGTGGGAGTCGCACCCACTGAAGTCCAGCGCCTTTCACGGGGCACTGTCACATCAATAATTGGGAGGCAGACCCGACTGTGGCCACACGTTGGTGAATGGGCTTTTATTGTTTAGAGACCGGGATGTCCATGTAAATAAATTGTCCCTGTTCAAGCCGCAGCAAAGGAGCAACCGGGATTTGTGTTCCTGCAGAAGACGCCGACAGGACCGTGACCATCAGGCTTATGTCCTTTCCCGAGGGTAAGAGTGCGCGGTACTTGC
>JASHRE010000330.1 GCA_030037515.1 Candidatus Sulfotelmatobacter sp. | reverse complement strand
ATGCCGACTCCGTACATGCCTTGCCCCATTGCTACCATGCATAGTCGTGCGTGAAAGAATGCTTGAAGCCAGGGCAGAGCCGAGGAATGAGGCAGCGGAAATCATTGAAAACACAGGTTCGCAGACTGACGGGAGGCTTGTTGATTGCTCTGGCCAATCATGGGGTGAAGTCTTAGGGCTGAGAGCGCGGAGCTAGTCAATGAAGGCAGGAGTGCAATGGCGTCGCGAAAGCGTCGGGTGGAACAATTCCCGTTGCGCTACAAACCTCTCACGGGAAAACTTCGGTTACGTTACTCGCGTGCTACCACGGTCTAGCCATTATCAGAAAGGCTCTCGTGTTGGAGAATGGAACACGCTATGGCACCCGAGTCCAGCAAGAGCGAGGATACCTTAAGGTTCGAGAAGCTGATGCTCCTCATCCTAGGCCTCTGTCTACTTGCGGTGTTGGGCATGCAAGTCTTCCGGTTTTTCTAGCACGAATACGATTAAACCAATCAAAATCGCCACCCTTCGAAGGGCTCGGCTCGCTCAGGGCAGGTTCTGTCGCAGAGTAGGCGAAACGAGTTGGGGCAGGCAGATAAGATTTGAAGCAAATACCGGGGGGTCGGGTTTGGTTTCTAATTGTTGCGATGGATTCCCCGACCGACGCGGAACGCGTGGCCATCGGGATGGCGAAGACGCATTTCGCGGAGGTTCCGCGGCATATCTTTTGGCAGAAATGTGATCCCAAGCCCGGGCAGCAACCCGGTGTTTATACAGCTCGTCTACGTCGTCGACCCAGACCGACATCCAGACGCCCTTGTCACCCTCTTCGTCGCCATGCCGCTGAAAGGTGGGTGATGTCCGGGCCGCGGCCTCCTGGCGGCTCTGACGTAAAAAGATGCAAGCTTCCTTGCCCGATCCGACCGCGCCAAACGTAGGAGGCGTTCGCGTTTCACAATTTCTTCCATCCCCACGATCAAGGACCACTACTTCGAGTCAGTCATGTCGGAGGTCGTCAGCGAACGGTCTGATCGCGATCATTCTTAATGGTTGAGAAAGCCTTTTCTATTCCACTCTGACTCGCTGGATCCGAATTCTCACGCAGACTCTAACTGATTGGCATGCTTTGCTGCACTGTTAGGAAAGCATCGTCGCCGACGCGGATCGGTCCATGAAAAGGCCGATGTATGTCGGCGATTGCGATCAGCGAAAGTGAGACCAGCAAAGAAATGGAAAACACGTGCAGCCCCTGGAGCTTCACACTCTCGGCGCTGAACAAGCACGCTGAAACGATTGTTAAAGCGCCGCCCACCAGCAGAACACCCCAAAGCAGGCCAGGCAGTCGGAAGGTGCTTTGGCGTTTCCGAATCAGCCCGCATTGCATCAGCAGGCTCAGCTGTGAGAGCGCACTCTCTTGGGCATTGACCTCCGTCGGCGACGACGCCTTCATCGACATCGCCGCCTTCCACATTTCCTGGTTAAGAGCCGAGCTTTGTTCCGGCACTACACCTTCGGCCATCTGTGGCCACTCCTGAACGATTACTGCGTTCACATAGGAGCGCGCCAAGGCTTGCAGTTGGGTACGCTGCGGCTCGGGCATTCCATTCGCCAGCCGATAAATATCGAGCACGGCGTTCGCTTCGCGATCTACATTCAGGTCTGCCTCTCCAAAACTGGTCCAAACCGTGTACAACATGAAGCCGAGAATCACCGCATAGGTTGTGCCGAGGACGCCGAGTTGCCAGCCAATGAGATCGTTAAAAGCGCGCCGCTTCTCTGGTGGCCAGAAGCGATTGAGTCCCACCATAAACAACAGCGATCCAAGAACCGCGGCTGCGACGACAACAATATTCTGCGTGAAAGTAACCATTCGACTCAGGCTGGCCGTCGTCTAGTGCAGCTGTGCTTCGGGTTCCGAAGCTGGTTTTGAGGGAGGCTTCCCCCGATGGTTCTGTGGAGGCGTCGGCCTCGACTGGCGTGTCGGCTGATTTCCTCCGTGCGGAGGATTTGGCCTCGACGGAGCTCGCGCCGGCGGGCGACCGCCCGATGGCGGTCCCTGCCGCCTGCTCGGCTGCGACGGATTTCGATTTGGCCTGGGCGTATTTGGGTTCGTCCTCGGTGGTGTCGGATGCAGATTTCGGTTGGGCCGCGACGTATTTGGGTTCGTCCTCGGCGTCGGATTAAGCCGCGAGCCGCTCGACCTGGGCGATGCTGCGGGGCGATTCCCGCCTGGCCGGTAACCCGGACGATTACCCGGATTGTAAGGAGGCCTTGCGTATCCTGGGCGATTCCCTGGCAGGGGTGGCCTGTAATTGGGTGGACGATAATTCCAGTTGCCGCCGTATCCCGGACGGTGAGTCCAGATGATCGGGCGCGGACGATACCAAGCATGCGGGGCACGATACGGGCGCCCCCATCCCGCCCAAACCGCGTTGTTGTAGTAAACCCGCCCGGCTCTCCAGTTCCAGGCCCATCCACCCCATCCCCACGGCTGGTTCATCAGCAATGCGCCGATCGTGATGCCCGCGCCGAACGCGATCAACGGCGCGGCTACCATCGCACCAGTTGGAGGTGCGTACACCACGGTCGGATCGTATTGCGGCACATAGACGACCTGCGGATTCGCCGGTTGAATCACATAAATGGGCTGACCTGGGCCCTGCTGCACTTCGACCGT
>JASHRE010000329.1 GCA_030037515.1 Candidatus Sulfotelmatobacter sp. | reverse complement strand
CTCAGGTGCCAGGTGTCGCCGAAGTAGACGTTGTAGTAAGGGATGGTGCTCACGTCGAACGCGTTGGACAGTGGCGGTTGCAAAGTCAGGTTCGTGCCGGTACGGGCAAACATCTGCGACGCTACAGAAACGACTCCCAGGGCTGTTGCGACTAGGGAATCGCAGGCTCCCTGCTGCACGGAAGTCGTTGGAGTCGTGGCGCAAGGATAACTGGAGGCGCTCAACTCCGCTCCGTTAACGTCGTTGCCCAGAGAATAAACGGGAAAGGCGTTGATGGTTTGACTTTGGCAATTGGATCATGCAGACTGGTTGGTATGTTGGTGGCACGTAAGAATCTGAAACGCAGAGCGCCCAGGCTGCGCGATCCTGAGCGCACGCGACAGCGCTTGTTGCAAGCAGCTTTTCGCGAGGTTTACAGATACGGCTTCCAGAGTGCCGGGATCGATACGATTCTGGCCGCCACCGACGTCACCAAAGGAGCGCTCTACTACCATTTCGAAAGCAAGGACGCTCTGGGATATGCCATCATCGAAGAGATCGTCGCAGAAATGACCCGTGACAGGTGGTTACGCCCTCTGCAGCGGAGCAAGGACAAGGACCCTATCGACGCTTTGATCGGCATTGTGCGGGCGATACCGGCTGGGCCAAGAAACCTAAAGGGCGGTTGTCCCCTGGTCAATTTGGCGCAGGAGATGTCTCAACTCCACGAGCAATTCCGCAAGCGATTGGAGAGAATCTTCCATGCCTGGCAAGAGGGCATTGCCATGGCCTTGCGGAGGGGGCAGCATGAGGGAACGGTCCGCCGCGACTTGGTTGCGGAGGAGACTGCGAGCTTTCTGGTCGCGATGGTGGAAGGCTACGAGGTGTTGGCAAAGAATGCTCAAGATGCGAAGGTGTGGAATATGGGAATTGGAAATATCGTGGGCTGGCTGAGTTCTCTGCGCGCGCCGGGCAGCCGCAAGCGGGGCTGATCGCATCGCTCCCGGCGGAGTGGTGCAACCCTGTTTACATACCAACCGGTTCGTAGGCTCAGCGAGCCCGCGGCGCGCCCGCCCCGAGCGCGGGGAGTAACCGATGGAGAAACGATCCGATCTGTTTCTCGGAATAACAAGGGGCGTGAGATTCAGCCAACCCAGGAGGAAGTCATGAAGCGGAAGAGATTCCAGGCGATTGCCTCTCTAAGCTTCGCGCTGATTCTTGTTCTGGACGCGGGCTGGCAAGGCCGAGCCCAGGACGCCAAAGGACCCTACCCCAGCATGGCCCCGCTTGATCAATATCTGATGACGGATCGAAATGCCGAAATTGCCTTGGCTCGTAGTGCGGCACCGGACGTCATCTCGCGCGATGCGGATGTCCTCGTCCTCGGACGGCATGGGTACGAAACCGCATTCAAAGGCAAGAACGGTTTCGTGTGTGTTGTGGAGCGAGGGTGGATGGGGCCATTCGAGGGTGATGGTTCTCATAATTTTTGGAACCCAAAAATTCGAGGGCCGATCTGTTTCAATCCGCCGGCCGTCCGCTCCATTCTGCCCCTGACGTATAAAAGAACGGAGTTAATATTGGCCGGTCAATCGAAGGCGCAAATCATCGAGGGCATCGGGACATTCATAAAGCAAGGGCTGCCGCCCCTGGAGCCCGGAGCCATGTCCTACATGATGTCGAAAGAACAGTACCTTAGCGATGGCGGCCCCCACAACTGGATCTCCCACCTGATGTTTTACACTCCACTCATGGACGGTGCCGTTTGGGGTGCAGATCTGCCCCATTCTCCCGTCATGCTGAATCCACAGTTCAGGGGTGCTCCGGAACCAATCAACGTATTCATGGTTCCCGCGGGCTGGTGGTCGGATGGAACAGCGGACCCGGTCAGCGACAGGTGAGGACATACCGCCATGCGAGAGAACGGGCCGATGTTTTCAATCGCGGGTGTAAAACAGGCGGTCGAACCCGCCGATGAGTGCATTCGTGAACAGCTCGCGGCCGGCTTGCGGCAACGAGCTACTGCCAGATCAACCAGCTCCAGCGAAGCTTTACCCCGGACACGAACGCGAGCGGTTGAGACGTCTGCCCGGATTGCGATCAAAGCCAAGGGAAAAATTCTATTCATCGATGCAGCAGACCTGATCGCGGTCGAAGCCAAAGGAAACTATGTCTTGTTGTTGCATACTGCGGGTTCGTTCATGCTGCGCGAGTCCATCTCGACTATTGAGAATAAGCTGAATCTACACGGGTTCGTGCGGATTCACCGTTCTGTTCTGATTAACACGGCATTGGTTGAGGAGATTCATCCATGCCCTACCGGCGACTATGTGCTCCGCGTGCAGGGAGGAAGAGAGTTCACAGTCACTCGAAAGTACAAGAAGAACCTACAACTGCTGGCGCAGCTATGGATTGGTATGGATGGTTTTACCACCGAGTAGCAGCTCTTATCAGCCAGACAGCAACTCTTTTGCATGCTCGCCACGAATCCGGCGTCGGTTGCCGTACACTGTACACCGCTTGCTGCGCTTCCGGTTCCTCTCTCCAGCTTCGCCGCCCACGATTTGGCTCTGAGATGTACGTCCGAACTCCCGCTTCTGTCAGTGCCGTCAGGGTGTCGTTGCTGTGATACCCTTTGTCGCTCACTGTCTCCAGAGGGCCCTCCGGGTGTACCCCGTTGGCCCACCTCTTCATTATTGTGGCGCACGCTACCTCCGCTATGTGCTCGCCTGCCTGTGGCAAGGTCCCCGCATCTCCGGCCGCCACCGTCACCGCCACCACTGCCCCGGTTTCCAGATCCGCCGCGTGCTCGGCCTCGTGCGCCAGATGCGTTCGTCCGTCTTTCATCTTCGTGATGCGTGCTTCCGGATCGTGCGGATTAATCCATTCCTCATTCGATCCCTTGCGGGCTCGCTTGCGATCCAGCTTGGCCAACTGCTGCCGCGTCGGCGTAGCGATCCCCAATTCCTGCGCCAGCCGCGTCAGAAACTCCTCATAGCCCTCGCCCGTGTCGCGACGCACAATCGAACGCAGCGCCGCGTTCGCCTCCGACGTCATGGCATCGATACCGATCGTCTTGCCCTTCAGCAGATCCTTCTCCGCCAGCAACTCCAACACCCAGCAGAACACCGTTTGATGTGTTTCCACATCGATCAGTCGTCGCGCGCGCGAAATCGTCGAGTGATCCGGCAGCTGCTTGTTCAGTTCCACTCCAAGAAAATTGCGCAGGCCAAGAGAATCCGGCGTTCGCTACGCCATCCCGCGCTCACTGTCTGAGCCTTCGAAGTACCCGATCAGCAACAGGCGGAAGTAGCGCCCCGGCGCCAGACTCGGCCGCCCCATCCTCTCGGCGTAGAAGCGCACACACTGCTGCACGACAAACTCGTCAAAACCGCGCTCCTCAAGTACTCGGTTCAACTGTTCATAGAACGGATGCGCCGCTGTCCGCGGCAACTCCGTGTGCGCGATCCAAAGCTCTTCCTGCCGTCGCTGTTGCTCTCGTCGTCCCATCGCCATGCGCCCATTCTTACGCACCATCCCTGTGGATCAAAAGTCCTTTCCCCTCAGGAATCCAGACTTGCACACGGCTGCCAGGAGCCTGACCCTTACTGACGCGAGAACCGAATGGTAGACCCGCTACGGCGTATCGCCAAGGTGAGTGCCGCGCAACGTAAAGAGAATGATGAGGCTGGCAAGAGCCAGAACAGCGACGATGAAGATGCTGCCCTCGGGGCCGGTGGTTCCGCCGCTGAGGATCGTCTTGCCCACCGGGAGCGTGGCGAGGAGGTGGTGCGGGAACACGCCCCCGCTGTCGGGGACGCCGTAGAGGAAGGATTGGCCCCAATCCCACGAGGCGTGAAAGCCGATGGCCCACCAGAGCGAACCGGTGCGCCACAGACTGAAGCAGAAGACCATGGCGGCCAGGCCGGCGGAAAGCAGTCCGATGGGAGATTCGCCTGGGTTGTTGCCGTGGCCGAGACCGAAGAGGAAAGACATGAGAACGGCTGCGGTCCAGAAACCCAGGATCGCACTGTGGCGGGCCTTGAAAGCCCACTGGTAGACGCCAGCCAGTCCGCGAGTCAGCGTGTACTGCAGGTAGCCGCGGGTCAGGTACTCCTCGAACAGGCCAACCAGTAGGAAGCCGAGCAGCCCGATTGCTCCATAGCGGAGAATGTCGCTGCCAAAGAGCAAGCGGCTCTCGAAGACAAGGAGTCCGGCCTTCCAGAGGGTTAGGACGAGCAGAGAGAGACAGGTAAGTCCCCAGGCTAGACCGGCGAAGAAGTAGGGTAGCTTGCGGCGGCCGCCGAGGCCGTAAACGGAGTTGGGCCGGCGCTCGATCCTCGACATGATCCAGGTGACAAGGAGGGTCACGAGGAAGGGGATGCACCGTAACAAAGCAGGTGGGAGGAGTTTGTGGCTGCCCACGCTTGTCCAGAAGATAACACCAGCGAAGAAGAGAGGGATGAAGATAAGGAGGCTCCAGCCGGCGCGGAGACCATCTTTGCCGATGAAGATTTTGCGGAGAGCCGACGGCTGCGTGGGAGGGATGGGTTCAGTCAGTGTCACTGTTGCGTCAGGACTTGAGGGCTTCCCTCGTGCAACGAGAGCTCTCTTGAAGTCGTACGCAGCCTGAGTTGCTTTTGTTCCGGAATTTTGGGCTCATCGGAATCGCGCTCGATGATCCTTCAGAACGCAGGCAGACTCAGGGAAGAAGGTGGTTCGTCTTGCACATACCCGTCGCGTTTCTTGAGAAATCCAGACTTTCACCACGGGCTGCTAGTCTAGGGGCGCGTCGGCAATTTACCAGCCTCCTCCGCCGCCTCCACCCC
>JASHRE010000328.1 GCA_030037515.1 Candidatus Sulfotelmatobacter sp. | reverse complement strand
GCGATGACGAAGGTGGTTCGCCCGCGCATGAGGTAGCGCAGCCCCTCTTGAATCGAGGCCTCGGATTCGGAATCGAGGCTCGAGGTCGCCTCGTCGAGGATCAAAATTCTTGGGTCCGCGAGGATGGCCCGCGCGATCGATACGCGCTGCTTTTGCCCGCCGGAAAGCTTCACCCCGCGTTCGCCGACAATCGTGTCGTATTTGCCCTCAAATGATTCCGCGAATTCATCCACACGTGCGATCCGGCAGGCCCGCAGCATTTCCTCTTCGGTCGCGTCTGGCCGGGAAAACATCACGTTTTCTCGAATCGTTCCATCGAATAGAAACGATTCCTGCAGCACGACGCCCAACCGTGTGCGAAAAGAGTCAAGCCGCACCGTACTCAGATCAATGCTGTCCACACCAACCATGCCCTTGGTTGGCACATAGAATGCAGAAATCAAGCCGATGGTTGTCGACTTGCCCGATCCCGACGAACCCACCAAAGCCGTGACAGTTCCCGGATCCGAGCGGAAAGAAATATCGTGCAGGACCTCATGCGTGCCGTCGTAGCTGAAACTGACATGGTCGAACTCAACCGTGCCGGCGACGTCTGGTAGCACGACGGAGCGTCGCGGATCGACGTCTTCCTGGCGCTCTTTCATGATCTCTTGCGTGCGTTCGAGTCCGGCAAGAGCTTCGGTTAACTGCGTGCCAATCGCGACCACCTGCATGACTGGAGCAACCAGGTACACCAGCAGCGCCGTAAAGGAAGTGTAACCGCCGGGGCTTAGGGTGTTGCGCACCATCTCGTGGCCGCCGACGTACATGGTGGCCGCGCCGACAACACCGAGGAGCCCGCTGGCGGACAGGCTCATCAGCGACGTCGTGGTCAACGTGCGCATCACATTTTCAAGCAAACGGTGGACCCCGGCCACGAAAACTTTCTCCTCGCGCTCTTCCGCGTGATACCCCTTGATGACGCGCACGCCGCCCAGAGACTCCGTCAGTCGTCCGGTGACTTCGGCATTAATCTTGCCACGCTCGCGAAAAATAGGACGAAGCGTGGCGAACGCTCGGTCCAATGCAACCGAGAAACACGCCAAAGAACCGACGGCGATAAGCGTGAGCGGTGCGCTGATGCGAATCAGCAAGAGCAGCGCGATCGCGGCGGCAATTATGCCGCCGGCAAAATTCACCAAGCCGGTGCCCAGCAAATTGCGCACGCCTTCAACGTCACTCATGATCCGCGACACCAACGCGCCGGTCTTGTTTGCGTCGTAGAACGAGACCGGAAGCCGCGAGATATGCCGCTGCACTTCCTCGCGCAATTCTGCAATCAATCGCTGCGCCGCCTTCGAAAGTAGCTGCGTGAGCGAAAAGTCTGTCACTCCCTGCACGACTGTGGCCGCCAGCACCGTCAGCACAAGCGGTCGAAGCATGCCGGCGTGATGTTTGAGAGCGACATCGTCGATCAGGAATTTCGCGGAATACGGCAATACGAATCCCGCGAGCTTGTTGATCACCATCAACACGAACCCGACGGCGAGCAGGCCGCGCCGCGGACGCATCAGCTTCCACACTTCCGGCCAGACGGCCTTCAGCCGCTCCAGTTTCGGCGCCTTGGGTGCCTGTTGGCTTGCGGAACTGTTTGGGGAACTCAAGTTCTTATTGGACTCCCTCTGTTGCCGGCCCGCTTCATTAAATACTCGATTTTCACACATTCTGGCCCGTCAGTCAGTTTCCCGTGTCATCCTGATCAAGCCGGTTTTGGGCAGCGAAGACCTACGCCGGAAGGATCCGGGTGTTCGGCGCGATTGGGGCGCGTTTCTGCGCGCCCCAACCAACCCACGTTCGGATCGCATCCTCACTCAAGAGTGACTCCCTCGCGCCCTTCTGGCCCGTGTGACAGGCCGCGGGCACCCGTTGTATGCTCGGGGCGTGTCCCGCCCATCTTCGCCGGACCGCTCACCGACTCTCGGTCTGCTGCTCGGCCTCGTCATCACGCTATCTGCGCTGATCGCGTATTCCGCCTACATGACGTGGCAGGTCGTTGGTCTGCGCAAGTTGCAGACCAATCTGGTAGATCGAAACCGCAAAGATTCCCTCCAGCTCCTCCGCATTCAGAACGATCTCAATTCTCTCGCCGTCGCGATGCGCGACATGGCCAGCGGGGACGAACCGTATCCGCTCACCGCCTGGTCGGCGCAATTTGAGCGCATTCACACCGATCTCCACGACGCCATGCGCCTCGAATCTGGATTCGCTGCCGCCAGCCGCACTCCGCAGCAGAGCGCGTTTCTCACCAGTTTCTTCAATCAATTCTGGGACGCCGCGGACCGCGTCTTCGCGTTGGCCAGGAACGGAAACACGAAAGAAGCCCGCGCCCAGATTCAGCTTTCACTCCAGGAACGACAGGCGGCGCTGAGCACCGCGGTCGCGCGATTGCTGGTCCAGAACACGGAGAACGAAGAGCAAGCCGGCCATCAAATCGTCGAAATTTACGATCGCGTGCAGCGGCAAGTCTATGTGTTCCTCAGCGCCACGCTGCTGGCGATTTTGCTGAGCAGCCTTTCGATCATCCGCTGGAATCGCCGCCTGTTTGCGCAAATGGCGGAGATTTCCGAACGTCGAAGCGAACTGGCGCAAAAACTCATCTCCACGCAGGAATCGACGCTCCGTTATATTTCCCGCGAACTTCACGACGAATTCGGTCAGGTTCTGACCGCGGTGGGATCGATGCTGCGCCGCGCCGGATCGCATGCTCCGGAGGGATCCTCGCTGCGCGCCGACCTGCAGGAAGTGCTTCAAACCGTCCAGTCCACGCTTGAAAGCGTGCGCAGCCTTTCGCAGGCGCTGCATCCGGTCATGCTCGATGAGGCGGGCCTCGAAAGCACGCTCGACTGGTACATCCCGACCGTGGAAAGGCAGACTGGGATTAACATATCCTATGAAAAGCAGGGGCAGCCGTTTGCGGTCGACGGCGCCGCCGGAGTCCATATCTACCGCATTTTGCAGGAAGCTTTGAACAATGTGGCACGCCATTCGGCCGCCAAACAGGCATGGGTGCGCTTGCTCTTCTTGCCTGATGCGCTTGAGTTGGACGTGCAAGATCACGGCGTGGGTTTTCCCGAGAATGCACGCCGGCGGGGTATCGGGCTCGTTGCCATGCGCGAGCGCGCCGAACTGATGGGCGGACGGATTGTGTTTTCGCATCCGGACCAGGGCGGAACGCGCGTGCATCTTATTGTTCCTCGAGAAAAAGCGGAGTCTTATGGAAAAGAAGATCACAGTCTTGCTCGTGGATGATCACAGCCTCGTGCGCCGGGGATTCCGCCGCATGCTGGAAGATGAGCCCGATATGGAGGTCGTGGGCGAGGCCGGCGACGGCGAAAATGCCCTCCGGCTCGCAAAGGAACTTAGTCCGCAAGTCGTCGTCATGGATTGCGCCCTGCCCGGCATGAACGGATTAGAGGTGACACGCGAGATTCTCGAACAGTCCCCAAACACAGCCGTACTCATGCTCAGCATGCACACCGAAAACACCTGGGTGCGCCAGGCGATTGAGGCGGGCGCGAAGGGCTACATTCTCAAAGACGCAATGGATCTCGAACTCGGATCGGCGGTTCGCAAAGTTGCCGCTGGCGAGACCGTTTTCGATGCGAAGGTAGAGCAGCGAACGCAACTCAAGGGCGAACGCAGCGCCGCGCTCACGCCGCGTGAACTGCAAGTTCTGCAGATGATTGTCGACGGCAAGTCCAACAAAGAGATCGCCACCGCTCTCGACCTCAGCGCCAACACGGTCGCGGTGCACCGCGCCAACATCATGAACACGCTGGGAATCCACAAGACGGCCGAACTGGTCGTGTACGCGATTCGCGCCGGGCTGGTGAACGTTCCGTGAATCGACGTTCTTTCCTGATGGGCATGGCCGGGCTCGCGTCTGGGGCCCGATTCCTGGGTCCTGATTTCCTCGCGGGGCAAGCGAACTTCTCCGCCAGTCCTGGTTTTCGCTTCACCGATGTCACCACACAAGCCGGCATCGCCTTCCAACACAACACCGGCGCTTTCGGAGGAAAATATCTCCCCGAAACGATGGGCTCCGGCTGCGCTTTTCTCGATTACGATCGCGACGGCTGGCAAGACGTTCTGCTGATCAACGGATGCGATTGGCCCGGCCACAAGAAAACCCGAACGACTCTTCGTCTCTATCGCAACAATCGCAACGGCACCTTCACCGACGTGACTTCCCACGCCGGACTTGATCGCGAGTTTTATGGCATGGGCGTCGCTGTCGGCGATTACAACAACGACGGATTCCCCGACATTCTGATCACCTGCGTCGGACAAAATCGTCTCTTCCGCAATACCGGCAAAGGCACTTTCGTCGATGTCACGAACGCGAGCGGCCTCGGGAAGCGCGAGTCGTTCAGCACATCGGCTCTATGGTTCGACTACGACCGCGATGGCCTGCTCGACCTTTTCGTGTGCAATTATGTGAAGTGGTCGCCCGAGCACGACATTTTCTGCAGCCTCGATGGCAAGCACAAATCCTATTGCACACCAGAAGCCTATCGCGGCGAAACCTGCTGGCTGTTTCACAATCGCGGCGATGGCACGTTTGAAGACGTCACCGCTTCCAGCGGAATTTTCGACAGCAGTTCGAAATCTCTCGGCGTCGCCGTGCTCGACGACAATCAGGATGGCTGGCCCGATCTGCTCGTGGCCAACGACACGCAGCCCAACAAGCTCTATCGCAATCAGCGCAACGGCACCTTCCGCGATGAAGCCGTCGAGGCGGGCCTCGCGTTCAGCACCGAAGGGAAAGCTCGTGCCGGCATGGGAATCGACGCCGCCGACTTTGAAAATTCCGGCTCCACCGGCGTCGCCATCACGAATTTTGATAACGAGATGATCGGCCTGTATCTCCCGACTGGCCGCGGTTTCGAAGACATTGCCGCTCAATCGGGAGTTGGCATGGCCTCCAAGAATAGCTTGGGATTCGGCTGCAGCTTTCTCGATTTCAATCTGGATGGCTGGCTCGACTTCGCCGTGGCCAACGGACACATCGATGAAACGGTGCGCAACATTCGCGGCAACGTCGGCTATGCCCAACCGCCGCAGCTGTTTCTCAATACCGGCAACGGCCGTTTTCACGATGTTGCAGGTGAAGTCGGCGGCGATTTCGATTCCCCTAAAGTCGGGCGCGGTCTTGCCTTTGCCGATTTCGATCGCGATGGCGATCTCGATCTCCTGCTCACCACCAACAACGGCCCGGCCTATCTGTTTCGCAACGATTTGCTCGCGGCCAATCACAGCCTTCGTTTTCAACTTGTCGGAACGAAATCGAACCGCGACGCGATCGGAGCGATTGTGCGCGTCTATACGGCCGGGATAACTCAATTGCGGATGGTCAAAGGCGGGTCCAGCTATCTTTCGCAGTCGGAATTGCCGGTCACGTTCGGCGTCGGAACTCACGACCGCGCCGATCGCATCGTGATCGAGTGGCCGAGTGGGCGGACCGAAGAATACAAGAATCTCTCGGCCGGACGCGCTTATCTGTGCACGGAAGCAAAAGGAATCAGGCCGTTGGAAGGCTATTGATTGGAAGCGGAGCCGATGCCGCCCGCGCTTTCGACATTCCCCGCCGCCGCGAAATCAATTTCCACCGAATCGCTCACCCGCAAGAACAGCGTGCTCGGATTCTTCATTCCCCACTTGGCATAAGGAATGGTGAAGCGAACCCTCGCCGTCCAGCGGTTGGCCGCCATTTCCACTTCGGCCGGTACTTCAATCTGACGGTCAATTCCGTGAAGGTTGAACGTTCCATGAACTTTGACCACAGACTTTCCTGGCTGAACCAGCGTGCCGGTTACGCGGTCTGCACGAAAGGAAATTTCCGGATATTGCTCGCTCTCGATTACGTCTTTGTGCATTTTCCGATCGCGCAGACCGTTGCCGGTATGGCCACTTCGCGCATCGACCACAATCACCCCAGAAAGCGCGCCCGATGCCGGATCCAGCCGTAACCGGCCCTGCGTCGCCTGAAAGCTTCCATGCACGGTGTGCAGCGAAGCGTCCAACGTGAACTGAATCGAAGTCTTCGCCGGGTCAAGTTCCAGAGTTGTTTGTTGCGCCGCAGCGAACAGGAGCGGAGAGAACAAAAAAGCCAGGAACCATGCCGGGTTCGGCCAACGCGTCATCATGCCAATCATCGTTTATGTGGTGAGCAGTTCCCAACCCAGCATCAGGCCTTGGCGTACCAGTTGCGAGGGCGGTAACACTCCAACATGAAACTCGACCAGCCGCTGGAAAATCTCCGGGTGCCGCTCGAAGATCTTCAGCGTGTGCTGCTGCAATTTCGGGCGCCGGTCCATGCTGAGCATCAGCCGCGCCATCCACTTCGGACGCAGAGCCAGCCTTCGATGTTTGCGCTGATACGCATCCAAATCTCCGGAGCGCAACGAATCCGCCAACGAAATCGCCTGGCGGAACGCCAGTCCAATGCCTTCCCCGGTGATCGCGTCGACCGTGCCGGAAGCGTCGCCGATCAGGGCGACATTTTTCTGCCACACTCGAGCGAATTGTCGATTGCCCGTCAACGCTCCGCGTTCGTTCGAAACGACCTCGGCTCCCTGCAGGCGGGCGCGCAGCGCGGGCAGGGAGTTCAGTCCGTCTTCAAGCCGCAGCTTCGGATTGTGTGAAGCCAAGGCGATGCAGACCTGATTGTGGTTGACTCCGGTGGCATAGGCCTGGCAGCGCTGGCCCCAATAGACTTCCATGTGGTCGGTCCAAGGAGTCACGTGGAAATGGCGGCGGAATGCATAACGCAGCTGAGGACGAGAATGGTCCAGGCCGGCCCAGCGGCGTACCCGCGAGTTCGCGCCATCCGCGCCAACGATCCAGCGCGCGCGCACAAAACGATCGCCCACCCGAACTCCCTCCGCGCAGATCCCGGTCGCAGGCGCACCCCAGAATAATTCCGCGCCCAACTGCTTTGCGCGTTTTGTCATGGCGCAATGCAAACACGTGCGGCGAATCGCGAGCCCGCAACTCGGTTCGGCAAAACGAGCATCGGCCGAGAGTTCACCGCTGCGGAACCGGATCCCACTAAATAGCCACGCATTGTCCGCCGGAATCTGAATTCCCAAACGTTGCAGAGCAGCCACACCATCCGGCAGAAAGCCTTCCCCGCAAGCCTTGTCGATCGGGGGATGCGCGCCGTCGGCGACCACAACTCGAAATTCCCGTTGCCGCGCCGCGATCGCGGCAGCCAGGCCGGCGGGCCCGCCGCCAACGACAAAAACATCGGTTGAGTCCGGCAGAGTTCGCGTCAACGCTCCCATTACCATTCCAGCAGCAACAATTCTGAGCAGAATCCCGGCCCCATAGCGGCGAGCAAACCCAGCGTTCCCGGCTCCGGACGCCGGTTTCGCATCACATCTTCGAGCACGACCAGCACCGACGCCGACGCCAAATTTCCCACTCGCTTCAAACACTCCCACGACGCATCAAGCTGGCCATCGTGCAGACCGAGTGCGGCCGCGGTCGCTTCCAGCACTTTCGGTCCGCCAGTGTGCAGCACCCAACTTTTCAGGTCGTTGCGTTTGAGCCCTTGAGCCGCGAGAAAGGCATCGACATCATGCCCGAGATGTTCGCGAATCAGTTGCGGGACTTCCGGCGAAAGCACAATGCGGAATCCCTTTTCGGTGATCTTCCATCCCATCATCTCTTCCGTTTGTGGATAGAAAATCGACCGAGTCGCGCGAATGACCGGACCGTTCGAGTCGATTTCATCTCCCGTGACAATGACCGCTGCGGCGCCATCGGCGAACAGTCCGGAGGAAATCAGATTTGCCACCGACAGGTCATCTCGCTGAATCGTCAGCGAGCACAACTCGACCGACACCAGCGCGGCGGCCTGCTCGGGATACGCCCGCACGTAATCGGCGGCGCGGGATATCCCCGCGGCTCCGGCCACGCAGCCCAGTCCGAAGATCGGCACGCGACGAATGTTGGCCGGCAAGCCCATGCGATTGATCAGCAACGCGTCGATCGACGGGCTCGCGATCCCGGTTACCGAAACAAAGAACAGCGCGCCCAGTTCCTGGCGATCCAACCCCGCACGATGCAAGGCCCGGCAGAGCGCCTGTTCGCCCAGCTCCCGCGCCACTTCGACCCAGAGATCGTTGGCCTGTCCCCAGGTTGCGATGTCATAGTACTTCTCCGTGGGCAGCGCGAGATGCCGCCCCTCGACCGCGACGTTGCGATGCAGCCGCGCCAGCACTTGCGGGCTGGGGAGATGGTGTCCCCAATATTGCTGCAGCTGCTCCAGCAGAAACTTCTGCGAGTAGTAGTGCTTGGGAAAGGCACTGGCGGAGCTGGCGATTTTCATGGGTTAACCGGTCTCCGGCCCGAGCGAGTCGTCTGACCTTTGCAGCGACGGCGTTGCCCCTAAGATGAGCGTCCGTTCCTCACGGTTGCAGCTCTATCTTGCCGCCACTGACTGGCATTATCCCACTTGGTTTGGAATCGGCTGTCACGCGCCTGTAAAATCCGCGCACATTCCCGGGACGACAAGCAGCGCGCTACGGCGAAACCACGATGGAAGTGGGCGCCCCGACCAACGGATATTTCTCCACTTCCGTCAGCGATCCCGGTCCCGGGCTGGCGTTGCAGCTCAATTTCGACGCCAGACAAAATGACTCGATGACCGGTTTCGACAAGTTTCCGACAAACAGAAAATTTCCGCCCGGATCGCTGGCAATGTAGTTCGGTTGCGCACCTGTCGGATATGGCGAACTGGTCAGCACCGACAAAGCTCCGCCCGTGCCGATCGAGTAGCCCGCAACATTGCCGGAACTCTGCTGATTCGCGACGTAAAGATATTTCCCGGAGGGTTCAATCACGAGCGATACCGGCCCGGTGAAGGTTTGCCCAATCGGCGATCCCGAAATCGGCGTGAGCAATCCACTCGAACCGATCGTGAACTCAGAAATCGTGTTATCGCCGAAATTGGCCGTGTAGAGATAATTGCCGTCAGGACTGATGACGAGCCCATACGGACTGGAGCCAGGCGTGGTGA
>JASHRE010000327.1 GCA_030037515.1 Candidatus Sulfotelmatobacter sp. | reverse complement strand
CAGCTTGATCTTGTTCACGGCTTGGTCAAGCCTCGTTCACGCCGCCATCATGGCCGTATAGGCGTTTCAATCTGCGAGCGAACATGGACATTTGCTGGGCGACGTAGCTGCGCTCGTCGTCGTTGGTATTGCGCTCATGGTGCTCGCTCCTGCAAAGCAATCCGCGGAACGGGCGTCGGCAAGCCTCGGGTAGATTCCCCGCACCGTGGGAAGGCAACCTCACGACTATGACGTGCTCTTACGGACGCTTGTTAAGACAGACGGCCGGGAAAGTCAGCAGGTACTCAGTATCGCAAGTGTCTCCGAGGCAAGCCGTTGGGTAATTTCTCTCGCAGGCCGCTCACGAGCCAAGCGAACCGATTGACCAGACCACATAGGCGTGAAGTCGGTTGAGCCCTTTGCCTCCGACGCCACACGGAGCGGAGCAGAAAAGCGACTCGCCAGCGGAAAATCCGGTGCCACGTCCGACAATGGGCCTGTCTCGCGAACGATGCGGTTCGCTATCGCTCGTGCAGGCCGCCCTGTAAATACATTCGTCACCGCTGTTTGATTTGCCTCGGTTCTCAGTGCTTGCCGGTACAGGGGACTCATCCTGGCTTCCGGCGAGAGCAAATAAGCTGTACCTATTTGTACTGCCGCAGCTCCAAGAGCAAAAGCTGCCGCGATTTGCCGCGCATCCGAGATGCCGCCGGCCGCGATCACTGGCACTTTCACTGAGTCCACTACCTGGGGTACGAGGGACAGGGTCCCCATCTGGGTAGACACATCATCCGTCAAAAACATTCCGCGATGCCCACCGGCTTCGAGGCCCTGAGCGATAATGGCATGGCATCCTTCTGCTTCGAGCCATCGGGCTTCTTGGACTGTTGTCGCGGAAGAAAGAATTTTGGCGCCGGTCGCTTTGACGCGTGCGACGAGCGTTTTCTCGGGCAGACCGAAGTGAAAACTGACGACATTCGGTTTGAGCTCAGCAACCAGATCGCACATTGCCGAATCGAAGGCCCCTCGTCCGGAAGCCGAAGGAACGGCAGTGGGATCCAAGCCCAGCTCCACAAAGTAATGCTCCAGAACTCGCTTCCAGCCGGCTTCTCGTTCGGCGTCAGCCTTGGGCGCCCGATGACAGAAGAAGTTGAGATTGATCGGCCGCGATGTTTGACGCCGGATGGTCTCAACTTCTTCGATAATCTGATCAGCCGTGAATAGCGCGCAAGCGAGCGATCCCAGCCCGCCAGCCTCCGAAACGCCAATCACCATCTCGGAGAATGCCACGCCAGCCATTGGCGCCTGAATGATGGGCACGTCGATCCCAAATAGATTCTGCATTCGATCGCTTGGCCAAATTGCGTCCGACCGCATTGCCCGGTTCCTCGATTTGTCATCACCGTTTGCCGGCATGAGCTCCCCCGTCAAGATGAATTACTTCGCCGTTTAGGAAGGGCGCGGTTTCCAAGAACTCCACCCAGTCTACTACTTCGGCAATTTCGGCCAATCGATTGAGAGGGCCCAGTTGTTTCAGGAACTCGTGTGTTTCCACCTGGTGCATTGGCGTATTCACCACTCCAGGAGAGACGGTATTGAAACGGACGCCGTCTCGCGCAAACTCAACTGCGAGTGCACGCGTCACAGACTCCAGACCGCCTTTTGTCAGATTGATGAAGCTCGCCGTGAGTCCCGCGACTGGCTGAGCCACAATCGACGACGTGATACTGATGATATGCCCCGACTTCTGAAGACGCATCTGTGATGCTGCTAGTTGCGACACATAAAGGAATCCACCAAGATTTGTGTCCGTGGCGATTCGAAAGTCTTCAACCGTGTATTCGGCAAAGGGTTTGGGTATGAATACTCCCGCATTGTTCACCAGCAGGTCGAGTCTTCCAAAATTGTGAATAGCAGAATCAACGACCAGTTTCGCCACATAGGGACTTCCGATATCGCCGTCGATCAACTTCAAGCGATCCCCCGCCTCCAATGTGTCCGCCGCTGTGATATGTCTCGAGTTCGCAACCACGCAGTAGCCGATCTCGAGGAGTCGTTCTGCGATTCCGTGACCAATTCCTCTTGATGCGCCAGTAACAATAGCGACTTTTGCTCCCACGGGCGAATCAAGACCCGACAATGTTGCACTGCTTTCTGACCGCTTGCCTGAATACATATTGCTCTCCTCTGAAATCGCGTACGTTGCTGTGAAACGTTGGCGTGACGTATTTTCCGGATAGGCGTTCTCAACTACGAGAAGGTCGAGAACCTGCCAGAGTGGGAATGGTGACGAAGACGCACGACGTTAAGGATCAACCAAAGAGAATCCCATATTCTGTGACCAGTTCACGAACGTTCTGAACCGCGACTGCCGGTGGCTCCGTTGGAGCAATCGCATTATCGGGTGCGGGAACCGCCGTGGCCATCACGAATTCTTCGAACCCCGAAGGTGAAAATATGAGGAGATAGTGATTCGTGGAGTTACCAGAATTACGGAGCTGGTGAGGGATGTCGCGCGGAGCGAATAGAGTATCGCCAGGCCGGAGGACAAAATTCGTTTCTCCGACGGTGACCTTAAGTTCTCCGGCAAGGACAAAATACACCTCGTCCTCACGTGTATGAGTGTGGCGGGGCACGGCCATTCCAGGGGCGAGGCTAAGCTCCACGAGGCAGTAGGCTCCTCCCGTGTCTGTACCCGACAAACAGACCGAACCGGGAGCTACATCAAAGTAAAATCGCTTTGATCTCGTCCGATGTCTGATAGATAGATTTTGGTGTATTGATATTCGCGAGCTAGCCACGAGAGGTCGTTTTTCGTGCGATCTCGTCTTCACTAAAAATCTCCTCAATATAAAGATTCTCTAGCAAATCACTTCACGGCCCCGCATTCGATTTCTCGATGGGGACCGTCAGGGCCAGGCGATACGCTCCGCCTGGAGGATGCCTGCTTCATACGCATCTATAAACACCCAACTCTAGAAAGTGGTCGGTTCAGGTTCTACTTATGAATTAACCGGGGCTAGCTTGGTGGCATATCGAGGAACGCCAGCAGCCATGATCCTTTACAAGGGTCCGAGCGGAATAATCAGCCTCTTGGTTGAATCCAGCAAATCGGCGATCGTATAATAGCCGGAGGCGACGAGATTCACTACGGGACACTTACATTCCACTATCGAAACGAAGGCAGGTTCAAAGTGATCACGTGGAGCGCGCACAACCTGTCCTATGCTCTTGTCTCCTCGATCAGAGGTTCAGCGCAGGAATCCTGCATCGTTTGTCATCAAAGCATGGCGGACCACACGCGGGAGTGCGAAGAGTGTCGGGATGCTCTTCGGTAAAGCGCACGCGGTAGTCGCCGACACGCAGGCGCAGTTCGCCGGACTCTCCCTGAAGCTTCTTCACATCGCCTTCGCCGGTCTCAGCGAAGCGGTGCAGCGCGGTGAAGATGCGCATAGCAGTCTCGCGATCGATACGGCGAACGTCAGCTTGAGCGGGATGGTAAAGATAATTTTCTTCACGCGTCTATCGTGACCGCTTGAGATCATCCACGGAGATGCCGAGATCGGCGCTGAGGTCTTCCAACGAGATGCCCTGTCCAGGATGTTTTTCCAACCACGCTTTAGAGGTGGCGACAGCCTGACGTTCGGTTTCGCTCTCGGGTTCATCGTCGACAGGGGCGTTGGCGATGGCGCGGGATATAGGATCAAGCATGGCCTCGATCATCTGCACGATGGCCGACACCTGAGCCATGGGCATGCGGTCGATGAGATTTTTTTCCTTGACATCCTATATCATAGGACGAGTGTAATTGATGTTACTCAACGGTCCAATCACGTCTGGTTTGGAAGAAAATTGCAGATCATCGGCCCTTGTATGAAGCCTTCCCCGAAAATTGCTTTCTGCAATGGTACCTTGGCTATTTCCTGCTTCTTCTGCTCTGCCCACTTTCGATAAGCCTCAATCGACGATTGGGGTAATTCGATGTTGTCCTTGGACAGGACGAGCCCACTCTTTAGCATCATCTTCTCGGTTACGGCAAGATGCTCGATTGCTCTGGTCAAACGAATGTCCCCGTATTCCCCGCAAGTTTGAGAAGGAATCTTATCAACTCTGACGTGAACGACCTTGCCGACTCGGGGAACATCCTCAATAGCGAGGATGGTGACCGTGATGCCTCGGTTCATTATCCAAACCTGCCCGGGTCTGAAGTCGGCTGTCTTCGGCTTTGCGCCACGAGATTGACTTTGAGCCATGACGCTGGGAACGCTGGCTACCAGCAGAATCATTACCAACTGCGGAACCATTCTGGTCTTCATTGGCTGAACCTTTCCGGCGGCGTACGTCAAGCAAATATAACTCTACGGGTCTTGTTAATCTTGCACCGAATTGTTTTGACTTCAGTGCTCATCGGATTTTAAACTGCCAGGATGAGGGTCACCTTCCCGCCAGTATAAAGTATAGACTTAAGGTCCGTCCTACCGATGGCATTGAGAGAGAGAGCAACAGCCTAGCAGACTCCGAGTGG
>JASHRE010000326.1 GCA_030037515.1 Candidatus Sulfotelmatobacter sp. | reverse complement strand
TTTTGGTGGAGTACGTGGTTCGGTCGGCCGCTGTCTGACCAGCAGCTCAACGAGTATCTGCACGACGACAACAAACCGCGTCACATTCAGCATGCGCTGGTACAAGTCGGCGACCGCATGTCGCGCGCAGATGGCGCTGTGAAACGCTGGTATCCCGATCTGCTGAGGCTTTCGTCTAATCCCGTCGAACAAGTGCGCAACACCGACGCTTGGGTGATGGGTCAGGATACCTCCGGCCCCGGCTTCCACGAAACTCTGCTGAAGATGCTTTCCGATTCGTCGCCAATCGTGCGCGGAAACGCGGCCTTGTCGCTCGTGCGTTTTGGCGATGCCACAGGCCGTCGGGAGATTCTGGCATTGCTGCAGCCAGCTCACATCACGGCACCGCAAAGCGGGCGGATTGTCGACTCCGATCGTCCCGGCACCGCCATCCACCAGGATGGGCTTGTCGCCAAGCTGGCGCCTTCGGGTTCATCGCAGAATATCGAGATTCGTTCTCCTGTCCCCGGTCGCATTCGGACAGTGGCGCAACCAGGAGCAAACGTTGCTGCCGGCGCGGAACTGGCGGTTGTTGATCCTGGCTCGGACCAGGTTTGGGAAGCCTTGCGAGCTCTCTATCTGATCGGCCAAATCAACGATCTTCCCGCCGTACGCTCCTACGAACGCGATCTGCCCGATATCTCGAACGATGTCCGCCAGCAGGCGGTTGAGACGGACAGGTCCATCCGCGCAAGAGCCGGGATGAACTGACCTCCCTTCACCATGCCGCAAACTCTCGGCCACATCGCACTTGTCGTTCGTGATTACGATGAAGCGATCGCCTTCTTCACTGAAAAGCTCAGTTTCCAACTGATTGAGGACACAGCCTCTACAGACCGCTTCGGAGGGAATAAGCGCTGGGTGCTGGTTGCGCCACGCGGTTCTCGTGGCACGAGCCTGGTTCTTGCTCGCGCTTCCAGTCCTGAGGAAGAAAGCAGGATCGGAAGCCAGAGCGGCGGCCGCGTCTTCTTGTTTCTGCACACGGACAATTTCTGGACGGATTTCCGTGAAATGACGGCGCGTGGCGTGAAGTTCTGCCGCGAGCCGCGAGAGGAACCTTATGGGACCGTGGCGGTCTTCGAAGATCTATACGGCAACAAATGGGATTTGCTGCAGCCAAGCACATGAAGTAGATCGACGCCGCGTTTGAGCCCCCGACCAGACGCCAAGGCTTACTAGGGTTGCAGCCGGAAGTTATATTCGGCCAGCAACGGATCTTTCTTTTCCAAGAACGGTTGCTGCACTCCCTTGAGATACCTGTTAAAGAAAGTGATGCCGTATTCTGCAATGAGACGGGCATTGGTTACCTGAGCGAGACATGATTGCGTCGTCCCCTCGCTTCCGCAATTCGTCCACTCCAAATGCCCCGCGCTCCGTAACTCGACAAAATATACTGGGGAATTGGCGACCGCATAAGCTCCCTTCTGACCTTTCAGAAAAGGAGTAATTCCGACATCCAGCGTCCCGCCTTGATACATCAAGGGAACACGCACGTTGCTCAACGTCTTATTAACCTGGAACGGCATGACATAAGGCATCGCCAAAACCGCCCGCACGCGCGGGTCAAGCCAGCTTTGCCATGCACCGGCCATGCCTAGAACCGTATAGCCGCCGAGCGAATGCCCCGCCAATCCAATCCTCTCCGGGTCAATGGCCGGGCCGAATTCGCGATCCTTCGCTAAAGAATCGATTACCGCCTCGATATCTTGCCGCCGATCGATGCGGGAAGTCTCGTTCCATGCCGCCGGATCTAAAATCTTTGGCTGAGAAGGCATGGCACGCTTCGCTCCACGTTCTGAAGGAACGATGTGGCAGATCGCGGCGTCGGCATGATCGGGTGCGGCGAGGGAGGCTCGGCCGATTGTCGGGTACCACACCGCTACGGTTCGATTCTCGATTTGTATGACGCGATAGCCGACGGTGGTCCTGCATTCGCCGGCGAAGGCATGGACTGCGGTCAGAACAACAGCGATCGCAAACCAGTGAGATGGACTTTCGCACGTCGCGGCTGGCATACGCTGAAGGGAAACAACCATCCGCTAAATCGTCATCGCGCCGACTTCTTTTTCCACTTCGGCGGTGTCGACCATCACGATTGCGTCCCATGGACAACCGTCAAGAAAGCAGCCATCCGGTCCTTTGCTGACGCACTTCTTGCATCCGATGCACAGGATCGGGTCAACCTGAATGCGTCCGAACGGGGGGTGGTCTTCATCCGGCACCCAGAACATACAGTCTTCCACCGGGCAATATTCCACGCAGGCGGGCGAACCAGCGCATCCCGTACAGCATTCGGTGATGACAGCCAGTTCTTTGGGCTTTTTCTTGCGTGGAGTAGTCAGGCCCTTCGATTTCGGTTCAAATTTCAACTCGTCGGCAACCATCCCAACGGCCTTCGGGGCACCCGGTGCGGCAGGCATGGCCTGCATTATACCCCAACAGCGGTGAGGGACGGCACCCGACCTCCAGAGTGGCGCACCATTGGTCGCTCACGAAACAGGGGCGTTACACTGAACCCGCTTGCAGCCAAAATGATACTCCTGCTCTCCCATTTGAAGAGCGCGCGCTCGTGCGCTCGCCTGCTTGTGGGCGGCGCGATACGGAGCTGAAAGGTTACCGCGCGCTAACTTCCTGATTCCACGAGGAACTCGGAGTATTTGCGGAGCGTTCACGTCGCCCTTGAACGCGCTCCGGTAAACTCGACATCATTGTCGAGTGTGGCCAAATTGTTTAGCTGCGGCGAAGAGCGAGGACAATCGGTGATCCCATCCTTTCAGCCAAATGGCGTATTGCCACCAGGAGACTACGCGGTCTCTTTCGAGGAACTTCGCCAATTCGTCCTCACCGACGGCACAACGGTGGGCACTAACGAACCTGAGATAGTGATTGGCCGTAGGCGGCTAGTCGACAATCTTGAGATCCTCACAAATCAGCTCTTGGCAGGTTGGGGTTCGAGAAATTTACCCCGATGGCTCCTTCACCGAAGACGAGGCTCACCCTAGCGATATCGATGGATACTTCGAGTGTGGGCTCCGGGAGCTGGCTTCAGGAGATTTGGCGCGACGGCTGAACCTGCTTGATCCACTCAAGGTGTGGACCTAGAATCCTGTTTCGAGGAAGGCCTATGGCGGATACCCGAAGAAGCAACTCCCGGTGTGGCACAAGTGCGTCGAGTTATACCCTCATGTGCCTGGTCTCGGTCTGGGCTCTAGCATTCTCGACGAGTGGGGGAACGAACTAGAATTTCCATTTGCATTCCGCCAGTCCCGTCGTGACGTGGAAAGCTACGAACGGCTGGAGCGAGGCGAGTTCGACGAGTTGGAGAATCTCCGTGGGCGCGGTCATTTGCTGATCGCTTTTCGTATTGCGCAGGGTCTATCCCAACGTGAAATTGGCGGGTCGGCTTGACGTTCACGAGTCCCAGGTTTCGCGGGACGAGCGCAACGAATACTTTGGGATCACGCTGGAGCGTACCATCAAGATTCTCGACGCTTTGAAGGTTCGACTCCGCACCAAGGTAGAGGTCGAGCCAGAAGACCAAATGGCGATGGCGTGATAGGGCAAGCGCAGGTAAGGGTAAAACGGTCGGGCGCAAATATTCTCGGGCCAAGTGGAGCATAGTCTAAAGAGTTCTCGTCTGGCTCGACCGCCAACGCAACTAATTTGCCGGCATCGGCGGATAACAGAAACAAATTGATGTGGGTTACAATGCACAGGATCACTGCCACAAAATATCGACTGCCCGCGAAATGCAATATTGCCTAATGACACGAAATATTGGTCACTGACATAAAATTTTGGCACGAGACAAAGGAGCATCGACATGGCGGGAAAGAGCGTCAACAAAGTCATCCTGGTTGGAAATCTCGGAAAAGATCCGGAAGTGAAATACACGCCCCAAGGCACGCCCGTGGCGAGGATTACGCTGGCGACAAACGAACGCTATAAAGATAAAGACGGCAACTGGCAGGATCGCACCGAGTGGCACAACGTCGTTCTCTGGCAGCGGTTGGCCGAAATTGCCGGCGAGTATTTGAAGAAAGGCGGCAAGGTGTATATCGAAGGGCGCCTGCAAACCCGCTCCTGGGACGATAAGCAGACGGGCCAGAAGAAATACATGACCGAAGTTGTCGCCAACGATCTGGTGCTGCTCGGCGGGCGAGGCGAAAGCGGCGGCAGCGGCGACTTTTCCGGTGGCAGCTCGCGCGGTGCCTCCGCCGGTGGAAACAACAATTTCGATCAGCGCACGCCGGAGTCCGAACCAGCCGGCCCCGGACCGATCACCGACGATGACATCCCGTTCTAGACACCCCTCTTGTTGGTAGTGTCCATTTATGCAAGCGAAGGGCTCTCCGTCTCTATGTGACTAGGCCGCCGGAGCGTAGCGAAGCCATGCCAGCGCAGCATGCGTCCATCGCCTTCTTGCGATCTGTGCCTGCGAGGCACCCGAGAATCCCAGCGCTCTTGGAGCCGTCGCAATCAAGGCGGCCGCCGTGCGGTCTTTTTTCTGCTGGGGCCCTCGATCCGCGAGGGCATTAGTCGATCCAGAATCGCCACAAGAAATTGTCGACGAATTGGCAAGGCTCGGGGCGGGGTTTTGGGCCCTTCACGGAGCGCCTCGGCGACCGCTCCCCGCCCTCTACCCGATCTATTGGAATCAGCAACTTAGCGGGAGAATGGAATCATGCGCAAAGCCGGGAAAATGCGGAGTGATCTATCGGGCCGAATGGCTTTCGCGTAAACTTAGGGCCAATTTTCCGGCGTTATCGACGCCCCGCGACGAATACAAAGCTACAATCTTGCCTGAATCTTGCCAGCCAGCGCACGGAAGTCGCTCACGCCCTGCAGTTCGTAATCCGGCAACTCGACTTGAAAATGATTCTCCAGCTTGGTCAGCAGATCGAGTGTCTGCAGGCTGTCGATTCCCAGGGTCTTGAAGAAATCGTCATCCGGAGAAAGTTTCTCGCGGGGAACTTTGAAATGCGCCGCCGCGAGCGTGAGAATTTTTTCGAGGATTTTTTCCGCCGTTTCCATAAACAGCCATTCTAACCGACACGCAATTATGGCAAGTAGGGTTGTGCGTCGGTGCTCTCGGCGAACTTCTTCAATCCCGCTTCGACTGCCGGCTCCGCAAACAGCCGGCAAAAAATCTCGATCTCCTGGCGCAGCTCTTCCTGCGGAATTGGCTTGATAAACCTCTTCGCCGCGGTGGCTGTCTTCCGATCAAATTTCCCCAGCTGTGCAGCCGTGGCTCGCGCTGCGCGCAATTGCTCGCCTTCTCCCACCACTTGGCTTACCAATCCGACCTGCTGTGCTTTTGTGACATTAAAGCTACGCCCGGTGAGCAGCAAATCCCGAACAACCGCATTCCCCAAATCTCGCTTCAATCGCGGGACGCCGCCGAACCCCGGAATCAACCCGAGCCGCAGCTCGGGAAAACAAAATCTCGCCATTTTGTCGGCGATGATCAGGTCGCACACCAATGCCAGCTCGAATCCTCCACCGAACGTGACTCCGTGCACGGCAGCGATGGTAGTGAGAGCAGAAGAATCGATCCGGCTTAGCACGTGATGAATGCGTTCCAGAAAATTTCTCACCCCGCGCACAGCTTCTGATTTCGCTATGCCCTGTGATCGCGCATAGAGCTCCCGCAAATCCGCGCCGGCACAAAATCCAGATTGTAGTTCGCTGAAGATGATCAGCGCATGCGCATCCTTCTCGAGTCCATCGAGCGCCGAGGCAAACTGCTCGAGTTCGCCGAGCGAAAGTGAACCCAACTCATTGCACGGCTCACGATGCAGCGCCAGTTCAACAACGCCCTGCTCGAGCTTCCACGACAACGCCTGACCCGCGAATTCTTTCAACGTTGCTCCCTCAAAAAGAACGCAGCTAAACCGCCGACTTCACTGCGTACATGTCTTCGATTTCGGTTTTCAACCGCGCCGCGATCAGATCGCGCTTCAACTTGCCGTTCGCCGTGAGCATGCCATTCTCAATCGAGAACGGTTCCGTCCGCGCCAGAAACGCCCGCACCTGTTTATAGTGCGGAAGTTCTGGGTTCACAATATCGAGCGCGGCTTGCACTTGCTGGCCCGTAACCGGGCCGGTCACGATCGCCGAAAGATATCCGCGGCCGTTGCCTATGATTACGACCTGCTGGGCGCCTGGCAGATGGGGTGCAATCTTCTCTTCAATACTCTCCGGCGCCAGCTTGTGGCCCGACCCGAGCACGATCAGATTTTTGATTCGTCCTACAATCCGCCACGCGCCAGAGCCATCAATCTCGCCCTGATCGCCCGTATGGAACCATCCCTCGCGCAAAATCTCTGCGGTCTGCTGCGGGCGGTTCCAGTATCCGCGGAAAATGTTCGGCCCACGCACGACGATTTCGTCATTCTCGACAAGCTTCATCTCGATTCCCGGGATCGCCAGCCCTACACCGCCAGGCACGGGTCTCGCCGGATCATCCATTGTGCAGATGCCGGTTGTTTCCGTGAGTCCGTAGACCTGCAGCACCGGAATCCCAAGCATGCGGAAATAGTCCTGAGTCTCAGGGGCGAGCGGGGCTGAGCCGGAAATCAACGCTTTCAGATCTGCACCGAACAATTGTTTGCGAATTCGGGGAAAAACAAGCTTGTCTGCCAGCCAGAGCCAAGGAGCGCCCGCCGCATGCCACCGATTCTGTTGTTTGTGCGTCCAGGCCGTTTTTGCCCGTGAATAAATTGTCTGCGCCACGCCACCTTTCTTCGCGATCTGATCATCGACGCCGCGACGCATGCGTTCGAGCAGCTGCGGCACATTCAGAAAATAATGCGGCGAAACCACCGGCAGCTCATCCGGAATCCTGGTCAGATCAGTGTTCAGCGTGATCCGGCTCCCGCGCGAGATGAACGACAGGATGGCAATCCATGACGCACAAAAACTGAAGGGCAGGTAGTGATAGACACGATCCTGCCCCGACCGGCCGCCCATTAATTGATCGAGCCGGGCGGAAGTGCAACCCAACATGAAGTCTGCATTGGCCGCCGTCAGCACGACGCCTTTCGCTTCCCCGGAAGTTCCCGACGTGTAAATGATGGTGACGGGATCTTCGGCGCGAACCTGCGGACGATCGAGCTGCACGCCATCCACGCCGTTAAAGACCTCTTCGAACAAGAAATGCGGGGGCGCGCCAGGCCAGATCCTCTGAATCGCGTCGCGCAATCCGGCATCGCCGCAGCAGATCAATGCCGGCGTGCTGTCCCTCATCATCGCGACCAGTTCCGCTGGCGCCTGCCGCGAATATAGCGGGACAACGATCAACCCCTCGGCCATCGCCGCCAGATCCATCGCGACCCAGCGAATGCTGTTGGCTGCGAACAATCCGCAGCGGTCGCCTTTCTGCAGACGTTTTACGGCCAGGAAAGTTCTTGCCCGGCGCACGAGTTCGAGCAACTCGGCGCCGGTCACGCCATGGATGCGACCCTCTCGAATCTCGGCCAGCACTGGCGTATTCGAGCCCGACTTCAGTCGCGCAAATATGTCTCCGACGAATGGCATGTGATCGGGCCGGATCGCTAGCTGTATGCCGCCACCAACTCGTGGAGCGACGATCTCATCGGCGGCAGGTAATCTTCCCAGCTCCATTCGCCACGGCGCGTGGGAAATTCCGGATATCGACGCTGGACCTCCTCTTCGAAATAAACACCCATCTTCGCCATGACCTTCAAGTTCTTCACCACTGTCCGGGCGATGCCATCGGCGATCCGTTCGCCTTCGGTTGAAAGCTTGTCGAGGGCGGTTATCAATTTCGATTCAAGCTCTGGATCATCTACGGTCATCAGTAAATCCTCGTGCCCGCGTTCCCGCATCAGATTTTGAATGCGTTCATCCATCGTGATTCCCGCGGACGGCACCAGGCCTGGCATGGATGTAACAATGCCGTGATAGCGCGAGGAAGCCATCATGCGGCAGGCTCGCAAAATGCTGACGAGTTCATACATGTTGTATTGATCGGAAGTCAGAACCGGCACGCCGCCAAGCCTTTGGGAAATCCGGTTCGCCGGGCGCGCATCCAATCTCTCGGTTGCAACCAAAATCACGAAAACGGACCGCCGCTGGCGAAATCGATCGACCGCGTT
>JASHRE010000325.1 GCA_030037515.1 Candidatus Sulfotelmatobacter sp. | reverse complement strand
GATGTTTACCGTGACTTGGAAGATGGGCGGGCACTGAATGCTGTTCAATCGTTCTCCACCCAGATGAGGGTGATGCGTGAGCGTCTCAAACAAGCCAATGATCTCTATTTCCCCTATGCCATCGAAAGAGGGTTCCTCGGCGCGACGCAGATCTATTATCAGGCGGTTCAATCTCTGTACCAGCAGCTAACCGACCTTTGCTTGCATTCGTGCGGACTCCGGGGATTCCAACAACACTTGGCGCGATACGTCCAATCGGACGCATTCCGAAAACTAGTCACGGACGGACAAACGCTCATTTCAGAGTTCTCGCATATTCGATATTGTTTACTCCTCAAAGAGGACTCGGTCACGGTTCGACACTATGACGAAGAAGACGATTACAGCACGACAGTGGAAGAGACGTTCAGCAAATTTCGCCGAGGTGTGGCCAGAGAGCACGAAACCAAGGTGCCGATCCGTGACGGCATGAATCACATACAGGCCCAGATTCTCGATGGTGTAGCCTCTCTCTATCCGGACACGTTCCGGGCCTTGGATGAGTTCAGCGTGTCTCATCGAGATTATATGGACGATACGATCGCGCGTTTCGATCGCGAGGTCCAGTTTTATGTCGCCTATCTCACCTACATTGATACCCTGCGCCGCGCCCATCTCAGCTTTTGCCTGCCAAAGCTGTCGGCAAGTTCGAAAGAGATAGAAGGTCACGACGCGTTCGACCTAGCGCTCGCCGGCAAACTGATCCGCGAGAATGCTGCGGTGATCAGGAACGACTTTTTCCTTACCGGAGCGGAGCGGCTGTTCATCGTCTCCGGCCCCAACCAGGGGGGGAAGACCACGTTTGCGCGTATGTTTGGCTAACTTCACTACTTAGCGAGTTTGGGCTGTCCCGTCCCCGGCAAAGCGGCGAGACTATTTCTCTGCGATCGGTTATTTGCCCATTTTGAACGTGAGGAAACCATCACCGATCTGCGCGGCAAGCTGCATAACGACCTGGTCCGGATTCGCCACATTCTTGACGACGCGACCCCGAATAGCATTGTCGTGATGAACGAGGTCTTTTCTTCGACTACGTTGCAGGACGCACTTTTCTTAAGCAAAAAAGTCATGGCAAAGCTTTGCGATCTGGATTTGCTTGGAGTTTGGGTGACGTTTCTGGATGAACTGTCATCATTCAACCAGAAGACGGTGAGTGCAACCAGCACGGTGGACAGACTCAATCCAACGATTCGCACCTTCAAGGTGGAACGTCGGCCGGCGGACGGCTTGGCTTATGCCCACGCGATTGCGGAGAAGCACCGAGTTACCTACGAACAATTGAAGGAGAGGATCGTCACATGAAAGTTCTCCTCCTCGACCGCAACCGCGACTTCGATCTGTACCAGCTCCCCGCTAACAGGTATCGTCGGCAGGAGGTGGATCGCGCCGCGCTGCTCCGCGCTGTAGTTTGGAACGGCCCATCTCTCGTACAGGACCTCGAACTGGACACGCTGCTTCGCGCAATGGCCGGCGGCGACGAATTTGTGTGGGCGGTGGCGCAGCAGGCGATGCTTAGCGCCTTGCACAACGACCTAGACACGGTTCTCTATCGCCAGGCAATCTTGAGCGATTGCTTGAGGAATGCCGTCGTTGTGAGAGGCCTCTACGACCTCATGACTGGGATCGGCGAAGAGGTCAGGAAACAATGGTGGAGCACTTCCAGTGAATTTCCAAGCTCGATGCTTTATGGGTCCGTCGTCCTGATGGAAACATCTGTGAAGGTACTGCGCAAACTCCGCACTATCGCGCAGGAGAACATCGCCGGCTTTCAGTCGGAAGGTTTTCAGTCGTTATTCGCGATGGTGAGAGCCGAACTAAGCGAAGAATACCTGAATGAGATCAAGAGCCATTTGCAAGTGTTGAAATTCCGCAAAGGGGCGCTGCTGAGCGCGGAACTCGGCGAAAACAACGAAGGCACACGCTATATGCTGTGCAAGGCACACCGCAAAGAACCCAACTGGCTCGATCGGCTGCTAGGCAAGGGGCCCTTATCGTATACCTTTCACCCCGATCCGCGCGATGAAGCCGGAGGAAAAATCCTGTCGGAGATGCGCAGCCGTGGAATTGCCCGCGTTGCCCGGGTGCTTGCTCAATCCGCCGATCACGTGCTGGGTTTCTTCAAGGCGCTGCGCACCGAGTTGGCCTTTTATGTTGGCTGTCTGAACCTTCACGAGCAACTCTTATCGAGAGGTACGCCAAGCTGTCTGCCGGTGCCGAGACCGATTGGACAACGTGGTTATCGATTCGAGCAGTTATGCGATGTCTGTCTCTCGCTCACGACGCCGCAGGCCGTGGTCGGCAACTCGGCGCACGCGGAAGGCAAGGATCTGGTGATCATCACCGGAGCAAATCAGGGAGGAAAATCAACATTCCTCCGCAGCATCGGGCTGGCGCAATTGATGATGCAAAGCGGCATGTTCGTGAGCGCCGAAGCGTTTTCAGCAGAACTTACCCCCGCGTTGTTCACCCACTATAAGCGGGAAGAAGACGCCACCATGCAGAGCGGAAAGTTCGACGAAGAACTTGCGAGAATCAGCGACATCGTCGAGCATCTGGTGCCTAATTCTCTGCTGCTCTTCAACGAGTCTTTCGCTGCCACGAATGACCGCGAGGGATCAGAGATCGCGACCCAAATTGTTCGTGCCCTGCTCGAAAAAAGCATGAAAGTCTTTTATGTTACGCACCTGTACGAATTCGCTCATGGCTTCTTCGACAGGGGAGATAATGGCGCGCTGTTCCTTCGTGCCGAACGAAAACCGGATGGAACCCGAACCTTCAGGCTTACGGAAGGGGAGCCTCTCGAGACCAGTTACGGGGAAGATTTATATCGCGAGGTGTTCACGAGTGCCGAAGCAATAAAATCTGAGGAGTACCTGCCACAGGCTGGGGAGCAGTAAACATCACCTTGGACTGTCAGATGCGAACTTGTGGCTGCGCGGTTTCACGGAGAACATCTAATTCGCGTTCCCAATGATCGAGGCGCGAAAGTTCCGCTTCGATCGCCGGCTCACCTTCTTCTTTCACCTTCCGGGCACGCACCAAAGCTTGCTCTGCAATCCGGCTCACCTCGTGCAGCAATCTTCGGATCTCGACTTCCAGCCGGCTTCGGCTCTCCTGGACACGATTCAGAATGTCGCTCTGCACGCGGGTGCTGTTGGTTTCGATCAGTTTGACCAGGAATTGTTGGCCGTCGTTCTTGATCAGTCTTCGAGCACCAACCAGAGGAAGGATCACGTCTGCGAGCCAACGCAATGGAGAAGCCGGCTGTGCCAATTCGATAAAATCCAGGAATGTAAATGTCGAGCGCACCCGGAAACCAGTTTCGGGATCGAGCGCGTGTGGCATTCGGGCCAATTCCGGAATACCGGCACTGGCGAGCTTCTGCAGGAAATCATTCCCCATCTCGACGAAACGGAGGGCAACCCGCCGGTATTCTCTTTCCGCTTCTTCTTGCTCGGGACGGAGCCAGGGCACAACGTGCCGGTGGGCAATGTCTTGCGCCATTTTCATCACCCGGCGACGGTAGGACGGACCGAATGCACCTGCAACCGACTGCGAGGCCTCCTGAAATTCCTGGCTGGCTTGAGGCAGCGCGGAAGCGGAGAAGGCCTTGTGACGGTCGACAAACAGATCCGACAGGCGCTGCTGCTCCGCCATAAAGAGAAAACTAAGCTCTCGCATGGACCGTTCCGCTTCGGAAATGGTGTTTTTCATGAGAGAAATTCGATGTTCTGATTCTTCGATGGGCCGCCGCAGAGCGTCCCGCCCTTCATGGATGATAGCCAGCAACTGCTCGCTCAGACGCTGTACGCCACGATCGCAGGCCGCGCGAACGAGTTGACGTCCTGACCCGTCTACGAGTTGCTGCAAGGCCTCTTTCAGTTTGTCCCAGTCCCGGAGTGGTCCGCGATTCTCCGCCCGCTCTTGCGCACTGACTTCAAGAATTGGCCCCATCTCGCGTTCTAGTTTCTTCCCGAGCAACTGGCGGGTGAATTTTGCCGCGGCCATTCGCTCCGCATCCGTGGTCCGATCTGCCTTGTTAAGAACCAGAATGAGGTCGCGCACTTGCTTTCCAACTGCCTCTACTAACGTAAGCTCCTCCCCGGCAAGCGGAGGATCGGCCCCCACAACGACCAACGCGGCATCGATGTGAGGGATGAATGCCTGAGTGGCTGCACTATTGCCACTGAAAACGGAGCCGAGCCCAGGCGTGTCCACAATGCACATCCCCGAGGAAAGCAAAGGGCTGGGAATAAACGCTTCCGCGCCTTGAACCCCTTTTTTGTTTTCGGGGTTGAGTTCTTCTGTGACATACTGTTTCAGCTCCGGGACTGGAACCTCATTCCACGAGCCGTCATTCAGGCGAATGCGGGCGTGCAAGTGTTCGCCAAAGCGGATTACAGTCGGTACTGCGGTTACAGGAATGAAACCGGTGGGCAGGACTGGCTCGCCAATCAGTGCGTTGATGAGCGTAGATTTTCCCCTCTTAAATTGTCCCACACAGGCGACGTAGAAGCGCCCCTCCGCGACGCGGGCCGAGAGCTCGCGGGCTTCATCGGCTACCGGATCCGTTCCAACTTCTTGCGCAAGGGTTGCGAGGTGGGAGAGCCGGGTTGCCCCATCTACGATGCCACCGCCTAAGGAATGCGGCCCCGGATGCGCGACAGGCTCCCGATTTGGCGCAACCGTGAGGTGATCTCTGCTCGAAGTCATTGTGTTTAGCCGCGTGACCCTGCGCCTTCCTGGTGCATATATCGAATCACTTCCACATTCGACATCGCGATCAATCCTTCATCCACCATTTCGTCAAGCGCGGGAATTAATGCACGGATTTTTTCCTCCGTGTCGATGACCGAGACCATGATCGGGTAATCGGAGGAGCGCAGTAGATGTCGCTTGTGGATGAGAGTACTGGCACCATAACCTTCGATACCCCGAAAGACGGTGGCTCCGGCTATATCGAGCTCCCGGCATTTCATTACGATGGCCTCATACAGAGGTTTGTTATGCCACTTGTCCTCTTCGCCGAAATGAATGCGCAACATCTTGGCTTTGCCTTCCAGTTTCATATCCCGATCTCCTGCCGTCGCTCGGCTTTCTGATAGTTGTGCGTGTACTTGATGATGTCGACGTTTGAAAGCACGACAAGGCCCTGCTGAACCATGTCGTCTAGAATCGGCATAAATTTCTGCAGCTTCTCTTCCGTGTCCACTACTGACAACAAAATGGGCCGATCATGGGAGAGACTGAGCTTGGCGTCTTTGTGAATGCGACGGTTGGCTCCATAGCCCAGAATCCCGCGATAGACAGTCACGCCCGCGATGTCGTGCGCTCGCAACCCGTTGACGATTGCCTCATACAGCGGTTTCCCATTCCACTTGTCGTTTTCGCCGATGTAAATCCGCATCATCTTGGCCTTGCCTTCACGCTTTAATGGCGGCCCTTCTGCCGTTGGTTTTCTTTTTTCCTTCTTCTCGGCGGGTTTGACAATGGTGGTATCGTGCATTTCGATCAGGCCGCTGCCGACCATCTCGTGGAGTTTTGGCAACAGCTCCGCCACCTTCTCCGCGCTTTCAATGAACTCAACTTTGACGGGAAGGCGGACCGCCAAATCGACGAGCCGAGTAGTGTGAAGATGATGGTCGGCCCCAAAACCTGCAATTCCACGAGTCACAGTGGCGCCCGACACGCCATGGAAAAACAGAAAGTCCAGGATGGCAGCATACGCAGCGTTTCCGTGGTACTGCTGATCCTCCGTGACATACACGGCAACTTTCTTTCCCGGTCCTGGTGTGAGCACAATTTCCTCCAGATTTACAGTCCTCTTTGACCGACTAAGAATTCAGCCACGCGGCCAAGAATACCTCCGCCCTCATGAACTCCGTGCCGAAGTTGGTCGCGGAAAACGTCGAGCTCGCGCTCGAGTTCTGCACGATTTCGCTCCACGATCTGATCGATGGACGGTCTGAACCGTATGGGAACATATTCCTTTAGTTTCAGACCGTGACTCAGGCAGAGACTCCCTTGACTCGTCATCCACTGGACAAACATCGCACTCTGGAATCGCTGTGCCAATTCCCGCAGGCACGTCACTTCTTCTTCAACAACGCGGTGGCATAGCGCGCATTCGTCTGCACTCGTCTTTCCAGGGAAGGGTCCCTTCAACATCTCTAGGAAGACATCGGTTACCTTTTCCCCGGGCGTTGACCGCGAGAGTTTCTCGCGGGAGCGTGCGAGCGCCCACACATGAAAGTTGCACATCCGGAGATCTGCGTGCGGTTGAGTAGTTTCCGCCAAAGTCCACTGGAAATCCTTCAGAATCGCACAAATCGGACAAGTCCCCTTCGTGAGTGCTTGGCTCACCGTTGCCGCCGCCGTTGAAACTGCAGTTTTCATGGAATCGCCTTTCCGGTCATCACTCCTACCCACACGGCGATGAATCCGAAGCAGACACTCACCGTCACGTAGAGCAGACCAAGTCCCAGCTGGCCGTCCTGGATCGTGCGTAACGTTTCGTATTCAAAGCTAGAGAACGTGGTATATCCTCCGATAAAGCCAATTGGAATCAGATACCGCCAGTTCGGGCTCCACTGCGTTTTTGCCGTCAACAGCGCGAACACGAAACCAATCAAGAACGAGCCGGTGATGTTAATGACCATTGTTCCGTAAGGAAAACGCGTCCCCATCCTGCTCCCGATATAACTCCCCAGCCAGAAGCGCAAGATTGAACCGAGACAACCTCCAATACCGACCATTACGTATTTCAGCAAGCCGTCTTGTTCCTTTCCTTTTCATACGCAACCTTAGAAAACCTTCCGTCTAGGAAGCCTCGGTCGGTTGGCATCGAAGGCTTTCGAGACCCTCGAGATCACGGACAATCGCCGCTTTCTCTCCCGCCGGTGATGTATGGCTTCCGACCAGCCTCTCTACCTGAGCACGATAGCTGTTGGCGTAAGCGTCAAACTTGCGTTGAATTTGATCTAAAGTCCTCACCGACCAGTCGTACAGCAAAGCATGATAGGCCGAGAGATACTTTGCCAGTTGTTCACCTATCGTACCCACGAGTCGCCTGGTCACGACTGATCTGGACATATTTCCGCCGAGCAAGCTCAGCAAAACGGAACGTTTTATACGAACGTTGAGATGGCCTATATCAAATGCCGGCATTTCCCGGACAACACCGGAAAACTCCTGTTCGGCAGGTGTGTCCTCGACCTCCAGCACCTTGGCGGTAGCACGGAGCGTTTCGTAAAGCTTGTGGGTCAAGGCGTCCATCCGACGTCGAAGAGATTCTGTCTGTTCCTGAACGGTACCCATCACAGCCTTGTCTACAAGCGCTGGCATCTCGTCATCGGTCAGGTCTTGTTTTGACCACGACTCGACCAGTGTCGCTGCTACAGCACGAAGGATCCGCGTGCCGGCGAACTCGAGTTCATTCGCGACGCCACGCGCGACCTTTTTCATCTCCTCCAATCTCCCGCTCGCCTGGCGTAATTCGGATTCCAGAACGCGCATTTGTTCGACTTTTATCGGAGACAGCTGGTCCTTGGGGCGAAGCCGTGTGCGCAATGCCGTCTCGATGGACAGTCGCAGTGCGCCCAACTTGCGCCGGATCGATCGAATCTTCAGTTCCTGACGCTGGCTGTACAAAGGCGTGATGTCTTCCTCAAACCAATGCGTCATGAGCTCTTTGTTCCCAGGCATGACGCTCACCGCGTGGACAGTAAGGTCCAGGTTCAACTGCTCCTGAATGTGTCGCTTGATGTAATTGATCACTCGCGACCGATCCTCGGGACTGAGCAGGTCGGCCTTGCTCAGTAATACCGTGGCTGGAATCGCCGCGTCATACAGAATCTGAAGGGTCTGCAGATCGTCCGGAGTGAGGGTCGAGCCGGCATCGATCAGAACCACACCCAGATCGCAACGGGGCAGATAAGCAAGGGTCTCCGCCGCTCCGCGTGTGGCGAGAGATCCCAGACCCGGTGTATCCACAAATGCGACCCCGTCGCGCAGGCGGGTGGATGGAAGCTGAACTGCGATTCGGGTCACGTGCTTCTCGTTCCCGGGGTTGAGCTGTTCAGAGACAAATTCCTGCAACTGCGAGATCTCGAATTCCTCCCGTGACCGGTTGGCGCGCCAGACGTGAACGAGCGGGGCGCCACCGTAGAGCAAACGGGTCGGAACCGCGGTGATCGGAGTGACGCCGACGGGCAGCACGTTCGCCTCGAGGATTGCATTCAGGAGCGATGACTTGCCAGAGCTGACCCGGCCGAAAATTGCGATCTCGAAGCTGTTGTCTTCAAGACGGTCGATAATCATCGACAAGGTTGAGCGAAACTCGACCAGGCCTTGCCCGGTAATGATCGACTCCAGCTTCTTCAACAGAGCGACCTCATCCCCGGTTTGCTCCAGCCTGTCGAGTCGCTCTTGCAAGTTCTCCCTTGCGCCTTGGGTTAAGTAACGGTCGAGCTGCTTTACCAGGCTTTGCAACTCCCCGGCGATACCATTCAGTTCGATCGCCGCTGCGGCGGGAATCTCACCGTATCCGCGCATGTACTCTGGCTTCAATTCCTCGGCGGCAATATCTACAAAAGTCAGATTTACATGCAAGGTACGCGAGACAGGAATGTCAGACGGAGGTCGCTCAATGTCCTGGCCGTCCAGTACCCGAACAAGCTGCGCGCGGATGCGGCTGATGTAGTCTTCAATCACCCGTCTTTGCGCCGGGCCAACATCCGGAGCATATTGCGGAAAGGCCAGTTTCGAGGTCGAGATGCTGAGCGCACTTTCCATCTCGGCGAGCAGCTTGTCGATGTGACGGCAGGTAACACTGAGCCGCCGCGCATGGTTGGAATTGAGCGAATTGGCCGGGTCCTCGGGCATCATCACCCCTTATCCCCGTGCGCCGAAGCGTACGAGGACTCTCCTTCTGTCCGATTCAGGGTTTTCTTGGTGAGAGCTGGCGGTGGACCTAAGCGGAGAGCAAACCAATCCCTACTAAGAAATCCCTTCTTCTTCGTAGGAGTTATCTGCCCAGAGGGCGGTTAAAGGCGAACTCCAACACCCATCTCAATTATGGACGCAGCAGTCAGTCAAGTCAATCGCGTCGCTTTTGAGGCTTCTGAGGTTGCAGTTGCCCCCAATCAAAGCCCCGTCCGCACCAAAGGAATACACTTCCGTTTTCTTGACATGACCCGATGCTGGGATAGACTGGCCTCACATTCAGACAATCGGTGAGGGAGTTCACCGTTAACCGCCATCCCTAAATTCAGTCGGGGAGGCTGATGACTCCTGACAAGAGGATTCTTGTCTCGGGAGTGCATCGCCCAAGCAAGCAATCCGCAATATCAAAAAGGGCAGAGAAAGCAGGCGCTTCCAGCAACGCATCGTCGTAGCGCGACGAGGTTTCAGCGATGCGCTCAGCTCTAGACCTGCGACTGCGGAGGACTGCATGAATACGGAAAAAATAGACCTGGAGCAGGCAATTCTGATCGCGATTTCCAGCGATCGCTATCTATTGAACAAAGCCATAGACGAAGGATTCGAACCTGAGCTCCTGCGGTCGTCTCCTGGGCGCATCGTCGCCACTACCCTTATGTCCCTGCGCGACCAGGGTGTCGCTACGATGGATGCTTTGCTTCTTAAGGCACAGATCGAGGAACTCGGCATGGCCACCCCGCAGGTGACCGAGTATCTGGAGAAACTGACGCGCTTCCGCCCGCCGCAGCTTGATCAGATGATGTCTTACCTCGAATTGCTAAAGGATCGTTCCAGCCGCGAGCGGCTGGCCGAGTTGGCTTCGAAAATCCAGGCTTATGCTTCGCAACGAGAGACGAGCAACAAACCTATCGTGGAGTTTACGGCGGACGCACTGCAGGAGTTGCTGGAAATTCAGAAACAGCGCGTGCGCAAAAGGTTGACCCCGGTAGGAGAACTTGTGAAGCGCATTGCACGTGAAGCCGAAGAGAGGCCCCAAGGCAAGATTTTGTTAGGGAGATCCGTGTCCCCTTTTGAGCACCTCAGCGAGGTGCTGTCGGGTCTGCGGCCCGGCTTCTATTACGGCCTGGCTGGCGCCCCGCGACGCGGCAAAACGAATCTGGCTTTGCAGCTCGCCAGCGCCGTTGCGACCAATCACCAGATTCCCGTGCTTTTCTATTCCTGGGAGCAAACCCAACGCGTGCTAAGCGCACGACTGATCGGCAAAGAATCGGGGCTGAACCCCACTGCTCTTCTCACGGACGATCTCGGCAATGTGCCGGGCGGTGCCGAACGCATGGCAAGGGGCCTGACCGAGATGCATCGCTACGGTCGGTTTCTTTTCCTGGTGGAAGGGAACCGGCATGACACGATCGAGCGTATTCGGGCCTCGGCGTATAACCTGATGCATGAATTCCGAGTTGAGTCCACCGCAATCTTTCTGGATTATCTGCAGAAGATTCCGCTGATCAATCCTCCCAACGAAGCGCGGGCTCGCATTGACGAAATATCGACTGGCCTGGCGGACTTGAGTCTGGAGCTGGCATGTCCGGTTTTCGCCATCTCGTCGATCGACAAGGAGGGCTGCCGGCTCGATGACGAGCCGACGGGCGAGGATCGTTACGACGAACTGCAAGTGCGGCCACGACCCACGATGCACAATTGCACCGGCGGTGGCGATATTGAGTACGACCTCGACGTTGCCTTAATTTTGTCAAAAGAATGGCACGCTACCAAGGAACTCGAGGAGTTGCTCAAAAGCAAGTATAGCGGGGGCAAATATCCCAAAATCGACATCATGGTCCTGCATATCGACAAGAATCGTGACGCACCGCAAGAAGCCGGTGCTGCGATCCAGTATGCGTTCTTTGTTCATGAA